>CABRFW010000037.1 GCA_902470265.1 uncultured Collinsella sp. | reverse complement strand
GGGCGGCTGATACATGACGCTGTATCTGGCGGCGCTCGACCCACGCGTATGCAAGACGTTTGTCTCGGGCTACCTGTACGGTGTCGATGATTCGCTGCTGCACCTCAACGGCAATTGCAGCTGCAACTACACACCCGGACTTTGGCGCTTGCTCGACATGGGCGATATTGCCTCGCTTATTGCGCCGCGCCCGTTGTTAGTGCAAAGCTGCGAAGAGGATCATCTGAACGGTGCGCGCGGGTTGAAAAATGTTGACGAGCAGCTCAAGATCGTGCGCGATGCCTACAAGTTGCTGGGTCGCAGAGATGGCCTGCGGCACGAGGTGTGTCCGGGTGAACACCATCTGGGCGTGGCACATCTTGCCGAGGATATCGAATGGCTCGATTCGCACGTTGCGGAATGCGCCCGTGCATAGCCCCTCGGCATGCTGCGAATAAACGGTACGTTCCTGTATGACCGCCGATGGGCGGATGAGGAGAAGATTATGGAAACGAAGAGTTTGAGTGAATCGACCATTTGCTGCTTTGGCGATTCGACCACATGGGGCGATAACGGATGCGGCGCAGGCGGCAACGACATCTCTTGGACTTCGCATCTGGGCGCGTTGCTGGGAGGCGCGGTCGTCGAGAACTTTGGCATCAAGGGTTCGCGTATCGCCATCAAGGCCGACCGTACCGATTCGTTTGTCGAGCGCCTTGACGGTATCGACGATGCGGCCGATATCTACATCGTCTTTGGCGGCGTCAACGACTTTAGCCGCAACGTGCCGCTTGGCGAGTTGGGCAGTACCGATGTGCATGAGTTCTACGGTGCGCTCGATTACCTGATCCGCACCATCACGGCACGCTCGCCTCGGGCAAAGCTCGTGTTTATGACGCCGTGCAAGACGAGCGGCAAGCACGAGAAGGATATCCCGGCAAGCGACGAGCTCAACCACCTGGGGTTGACGCAGGTCGCCTACGTGCGAGCGATGCTCGAGGTTTGCGACCGCTACTCCGTGCCGGTGATTGACCTGTATGCGCAAAGCGGTATCAGCCCGTTTTTGCCGGAGCACCGCGAGCTCTATATGCCGGACGGTCTGCATTACAGTCCTGCCGGCTATGAGCGCCTGGCGCATCGCATCGCCGCGGGTCTCACCGCCGTTTGCCGCTAAAAGTCTGCCGTTCGCGAGGAATATAGGGTTAACGTTCACCCTATATTCCTCGTTCGCGTTACACTAGGGGTAACGTTCACCTATCGTTTATGTCAGAGGGGACAGCAATGGGTTGCAATCAAATCCTGGACCGTTATATCGAGCAGTTGATCGAAACCTCTACGCCGCAGGCGCCGGCTTGGAATATCGAAAAGATTCGCGCCGGCAAGGAGAACACCTGGAACTATATCGACGGCTGCATGATCAAGGCGCTCATCGAACTGTACGAGATCACGGGTGAGCAGCGCTACCTGACCTTTGCCGACGACTATATCGATTTCTTTGTCCAGGACGACGGCACCATCAAGCATTACAACCCGCAGGAGTACAACCTCGATAACGTCAATGCGGGCAAGACCCTCTACAAGCTCTATGACCTGGTGGGCAAGCCCAAGTATCGCGCCGCCATGGACACCATCTACCGCCAGCTCGAGACCCAGCCGCGCACCAAAGAAGGCGTGTTTTGGCACAAGGCCGTCTATCCCAACCAGATCTGGCTCGATGGCATGTATATGGCCCAGCCGTTCTACATGCAGTACGAGCTGAGCTTCCACAACCGTCGTGCCTGCTCGGACAGCTTCCATATGTTCCAGGTCGTGCATGACCTGATGCGCAACCCCCTCAACGGTCTGTACTATCACGCTTACGACGCGAGCCGCAAACAGTTCTGGTGCGACCCGGCCACCGGCCTTTCGGCTAACTTCTGGCTGCGCGCCGAGGGCTGGTTTGCCATGGCACTCATCGATACCTGGGAGCTCATGCCGCCTTCGATGTCAGCCGAGAAGGACGAGATTCGCAAGATGTTCCACGACCTGATCGACGCCATGCTGCCGTATCAGGACGAGAAGACCGGCATGTGGCATCAGGTCATCAACCTGCCCAATATCGCCCCCAACTACCTGGAGGAGTCTGGTAGCGCGATTTTTGCCAATGCCATCATGAAGGGCGTGCGTCTGGGCGTGCTGGGCGAGCGTTACTACCAGTACGGCCGTCGCGCCTTCGACGGCATCTGCGAGACCTGCCTGTCCGAGCATGATGGCCAGCTGGCGCTCGACAACATCTGCCTGGTCGCGGGCTTGGGCAACACCGCGCACCGCGAGGGCACGTTTGATTACTACATGAGCGAGCCCGTGGTCAAAAATGATGCAAAGGGTGTGGCGCCGCTGGTGCTTGCCTATATCGAGACCATGCATCACGACAAGCTGGCCGGTAAGCGCGATCCGCTCGCCCCCTCGGGCGTGTGCTCCATCGAGGACCCGTTTGGCGGATACACCCCGGGCATCAACGCTCATAAGGGATGTGAATAACGTGGGGGCTATTACTCCGGGTGTACGTTTGCACGACCTCCCGCAGGGGACCGTCGAGGAACGCATTCGCATGGCGGGAGAGCTGGGCTTTTCGTGCATTCAGCTGCCGAGCAAGGTGCTCTACGCATCGATGGGGATCGATCGAGGCGGCCTGACCAGCGAGCTTGCCGACCATTTGCGTACCGTGCTCGATGAGTCGGGCGTTTCGGTCGCCGTGCTCGGCTGCTATAAGAATTTGGCGACGCCCGATCGCCAACAGCTCATGGATAACTTTGCCGAGTACGAGGCATGCTTGAACTTTGCCCAGATGCTCGGCGGATGCCCGGTGGGTACCGAGACCGGTCGCCCCAATGCGCAGAACCGCGTTGCTGACGACCGCACGACTGATGAGGCACTCGAGGCTTTTATGGACGGACTCGCACACGTCTGCGATCGGGCCGAGGCCGTGGGCGGTCAGGTTCTAATTGAGCCCGGTTGGAACGAGACGGTCAACACGCCAGATCGCTGCCGTGAGGTGCTGGAGCGCGTCTCGAGCCCGTCGCTCGGCGTGATCTATGACCCAGTGTCGCTGCTGCACCCCAGCGTCGTTGACGAAGCGCAGGAAATCACCGCGCGCATGCTCTATTTATGCGGCAGCAAGATTCGCGTGCTGCACGCCAAGGATTTTGAGGTCGTTGATAACGAGGACGAAGCCGGTTGGTGCGACGGTACGGGTTCGCGCCTGGTGTGTCATGGCGTGGGCGAGACGGGACGATATGACTTTGAGCCCGTGGTGGCCTGGGCGGCTGCCGCCTGCCCTGGGATTCCCTGCGTGGTCGAGAACAGCGTGCCGGCGACGGCGGCTGACTGCCTGGCAACACTCGAGCACATGTCCGCTCGCTGCGGGGCTTCGCATCGCGAGTTATAGCATTGGCTTTTGCCGTGTCGGCAGATTGAGATTACCTGTATGGGGGCGGCGGTGAAGGGTCTTTATCGTCGCCCCATTGGATTGCATTAAAAAGGGGAGTTGCGTGGCTATCCACATTGTCGAAGAGGCGAATCGTTGCCTGGGTTGTAAAAGGGCGTTCTGCCAGATTAAGGGCTGCCCGGTTCAGACGCCTATTCCACAGGTCATTGACCTGTTCAAACAGCGTCGTCTAGAAGAGGCGGGCGAGCTACTGTTCCAGAACAATCCCATGAGCGCGGTCTGCTCCATGGTTTGCAACCATTCGGGCCAGTGCGAGGGCGCGTGCATCCAGGGCCGCAAGGGCGCGCCGGTGCATTTCTCGAGCATCGAGAACTATATCTCCACGGCATATTTGGATCGTAAGGAGTGGAAGCCCGCACCGTCGTGCGGTAAACAGATTGCTGTGGTCGGTTCCGGTCCCGCTGGTATTACCGTGGCCATTAAGATGGCCCAGCTGGGCTGTGCCGTCACGGTATTTGAGCAGCGGCCCGAGATCGGCGGTGTGCTGGAGTACGGTATCCCCGAGTTCCGCCTGCCCCGTGCGCTCGTGCAAAAGTATCGCCACGTGATGTGCTCGCTTGGCGTGCGCGTGCGCCCCTCGACCACCATCGGTGGCGCGCTGCATATCGACGACCTGCTGCGCGACGGCTACGATGCGGTCTTTGTCGGTACTGGTACCTGGCGAGCTCGAAAGCTGGGTATTCCCGGCGAGTCGCGCGGCAACGTGCTGTTTGGTATCGATTATCTGGTCGATCCCACGAGCGTGGCAATCGGGCAGAACGTGGCGGTTATCGGCGCCGGCAATGTGGCCATGGATGTTGCCCGCACGGCCCTGCGCTCGGGTGCCCGCAAGGTCACTGTGTATGCCCGATCGCGCCATATCTCTGCCATCGATGACGAGATGGAGCTGACCGAGCTTGACGGTGCCGAGATTGTGCGCGGCAAGGCGATCTGCGCCATCGATGATAACGGTCCGGTGTTCGAGACGGCTATCTTTGACGAGGACAACAATGTGGTGGGCTACGAGGAAGAGCTCGACCATGCGTCTGCCGACACAGTTGTGATTGCGGCTTCGCAGGTGCCCAAGGACAAGCTTGTGCTTACGACGGGCGGTCTGGAGACCGACCATCGCGGCCTTCTTTCGGTCGACGAGCGCGGCATGACCACCGTGCCTGGCGTCTTTGCCGCCGGCGACGTGGTCAACGGCCCGCTGACGGTTGTTCACGCCGTAGCCGGCGCCAAGCTCGCCGTCGAAGGCATGACTACCTATCTGGGCCTCTAACTCCATCCCACCCATCAGTTGCGGTGAAATACGGACTGTTTTGGCTGTCAAAAGCCTCGATTGCTCCGTATCTCACCGCAACTTTTTGTGGGGTAGGCTAGAGACGCTGCATGCGGTACCCGACACCCATGTGTGTCTGAATCATCTTGGGGTGAGAGGGGTCTGCCTCGATCTTCTTGCGCAGGGTGCGCATGAACACGCGCAGGCTCGCCAGATCGCTGTCCCAGCTCGTGCCCCATATCTCGCGGGTGATGAAGGTGTGGGTGAGCACCTTGTCGACGTTTTTCGCCAGAAGGACGAGCAATTTGTACTCAGTTGGGGTGAGCGAGAGCTCGCGTCCGTCTTTTGTCGCGTATCCCGCGGCGTAGTCGATATGCAGCGGACCGTTGTCAAACGTGCTCGCTTCTGTCGACTCGCTCGACGCCATCGAGGAGCGCCTCAAATTCGCACGGACGCGCGCGAGCAACTCATCCACAGAAAAGGGCTTGGTGAGGTAGTCGTCTGCCCCTGCGTCAAGTGCTGCAATCTTGTCGGAATCTTCGGTGCGCGCCGAAATGACGATAATGGGGACTGCCGACCAGCTTCGGATCTTCGTGATGACCTCGATACCGTCAATGTCGGGAAGGCCGAGGTCGAGCATGATGAGGCTGGGGCCGTGCGACACCGCATCCATGATGGCGGCCTGGCCGTTGCAAACCTTGCTCACGACATAGCCGTGGAGGTCAAGCGCGGTCGAAACGAGGTTTTGAACGGTCAGGTCATCTTCTACCAGGAGGATGCGTGGCTTAGCGGCATTATTCATGAATCTCGATCTCCTCGGCGGGCAGGGTAAAACGGAAGACGGCCCCATGGGGGTGGTTGTCGCGAACTTCGATGACGCCGCCATGCGCCTCCACGATGGAGCGGCAGAGCGACAGCCCAAGGCCGATGCTTCGACGCGAATCCACGGGCCGCGTATTGCTTGAGGTGAAGAAGCGCTCAAAGATATGAGGTTTGTCGCAGTCTGCCACACCCGGCCCATCGTCTGCGACGTCCACCACGACGAACGCACCCTCGCGACGTGCGCTGATGGTGACAGTCGAGTCCTCGGGCGTGTATTTGAAGGCGTTCATGATGAGATTCGTAAGCACCTGCATGATGAGATGGACGTCGATGCGTACCAGCAGGATGTCGTCAGTGTGCTCGATGGTGACGGCACGTCCATGCGATGCTTGGGCGACATGGCTGAGGGCGGCCTCGATGACCTCGTCGATGAGCTCGGATGTTAAGTTGAGGCGAATGGTGCCGTTCTCGACGCGTGTGATGGCGAGGAGGTTTTCCACGGTATCGATAAGCCAGAGGGAGTCGTCGTAGATGGCATCGGCAAGATCGCAGCGTTGTTCGAGGCTGAGCTTCTCGTCGCTCTTCCGAAGGATTGCCGCAGATCCGGATATAGCCGTGAGGGGTGTCCTCAAATCGTGGCCGATGGAGCGCAAAAGGTTGGCGCGCAGCTGCTCGTTTTTCGCCAAGACCGCAGCCTCTTCGCGCTCTTGCGCCGCCCGGTCGCTTTCGAGCGCCAAGGCGCATTCACCTACGATAGATAGGACGATCGAATGCTCGAAGGCTTCGATCTCGCGCCCCTCCAGGGCGATGCCGATGACACCGAATACCTTGTCGCCGGTGCGAACCGCGAGGTAGAGACAGCGCGCCTCAGGCAGGGTCCGCGTGCTTGCGCCCGCGCGCTTGTTGTTGGTGTAGGTCCAGGTTGCAACGGCGCGCTCGTAGTCGGTGAGCAGCGACGCGGATCGGTTTTCGGTGCCAGCGGACTCATAGAGCGCCTTGCCGAGCGTGCCGTGTTCGGCGGGGTAGAAGACCACGTCGAGTTTTAGCAGTTTGACGAGTTGGTTCATGGCGACGCGGGCGCACTCCTCCGCGCTATGGGCTTGCTGCAAGAGCTGGTTCGTTTCGAGGAGTACGCGCGTTTTGAATGCGTTCTCGGCGGATGTACGGGCGTTGTCGGCGATGCGCGCAGTTAACTCGCCGGCGACCATAGCGGTGGCGAACATGATGCCGAACGTGACCAGATAGCTTCGGTCGTAGCTGGCGAGCGAAAACAGAGGCGTGACGAAGCAGAAGTTGTAAAGCACTACAGAGAGCACGCTCGATACGATCGTGCAGATACGCCCCGTCGTGGTGACGGCGGTCAGCAGGGCCGTGAAGATATAGAGGGATATGATGCTGGAATCGGCAAATCCCAGATGACGGAAAGCCGTGCCGATCGCCGTGGCGGCAAGAGAGAGAGCCAGCGTGCGAAGCACGTTTCGGCTGCTGGGCGGCTGCAGGGCGAGCGCATGGCGGCGTCCTTTGGACCGGGAGGGTGGAGTCGACTGGTCTGGAATGATGTAAATGTCGAGGTTCGGGGCGAATGTTATGAGCTGTTCTACGAGAGATTTGCGGCCGAAGAGGGCCTGACGGACGCTGCTGCGCTCGCCCGTGCGCCCCATGACGATCTTCGAAATACCCGACAGGCGCGCGAACTCGGAGATCTGAAACGCGATGTCGTCGCCATAGACGGTTTCCATATGTGCTCCGAGCTGCTCGGCTAGGGCGATATTGGCTGCAAGCTTGGCGCGCTCATCATCGCTCATGGCTTGCGTGCGCGGGCTCTCTACGAACAGGGCGACGAGCTCGCTGCGAAACGCTTTCGCCATGCGTGCGGCGGCACGGACGATGCGGGGATTGGTCGGCGCCGGGGAGACACAGACTAAGATACGCTCCCTGGTGTAGTAGTCACGGTTTCCCAGCACGCGTGCGGCGTCTGTGAGGTGACCGGTGCGATCGGCGCAGCGGCGCAGCGCGATTTCTCGGAGTGCGGTGAGGTTCTCGACGGTAAAAAAATGCTGTTGCGCTCGGTCGGCTTGTGCGGGACGGTAGACGAGGCCGGCGCGAAGGCGCTCAAGTAGGTCTTCGGGCTCTATGTCGACGAGCTCGACCTGGTCGGCATCATCGAAGATACGGTCGGGGATTCGTTCGCTCACGACAACGCCGGTGATGGATGCAACCATGTCGTTTAGGCTCTCGATATGCTGAACGTTCACGGTCGTATAGACGTCGATGCCCGCATGTAGAAGTTCCTCGACGTCTTGATAGCGTTTGTCGTGGCGAGACCCCGGCGCATTCGTATGGGCGAGCTCGTCGACAAGGATGAGCTGAGGGGCGCGTTCGATAGCCGCATCTAGATCGAACTCGCTGAGCGCAATGCCGTTGTGCTCGATGAGTTTACAGGGCACGTTCTCAAGCCCTTGTGCAAGATGGGCAGTTGCCGGACGTTCGTGCGGCTCGATGTATCCCGCGACGACGTCGACACCTCGCCGCTTGGCGGCGTGGGCGGCTTGAAGCATCGCATAGGTTTTGCCTGTGCCAGCAGCGTAGCCAAAGAAAATTTTGAGGTGTCCCCGGCTGGTTCGAGTGTCATCGGCGACCCCGTCTTTCTCAATTGCCTTGAGGATGAGGTCTGGATTGACGCGAGTGTTCGATGCGTCGCGCTGCATAGCGTAGCCTTTCTGAAGCGTTGTCCATGCGTGCATACGCGGTGAAGACACCACTGTATGCTCGCGAGGTCGAGTATAGGCGCACTGCAGCTGCAATAGTGCTTTCTACCTGCATCTTTACGGCATCTTAAGGACGTGAGCCCCGGCCCTCACGCCTCTTTAATCCCTAGAAGCGTTTACTGTCCCCAGACGCTTGCGAGGGCAGGCGTCCGAGACATCGGACCGCGTGTGAAAGGGGCGGTAAATGGACATCCTCATTCCCATCATCGGAGTCGTCTGCATTGGACTTCTTATCTATTACATCTACATTCTGATGAGGAGTGATTCGTAAACTATGGACGCTGCGATTCAGTACATCTTGTACTTTGCCGTACTCGTCGTCCTGGCCGTTCCGCTCGGTCGGTTCATGGCCCATATCATGGATGGTGAGCATACGTTCCTGTCGCCTGTGATTGCTCCTGTGGAGCGTGGCGTCTATCGTCTGCTTCGCATCGACGCGGCAGAACAGATGGGGTGTAGGCGCTATCTGGCGAGCGTGCTGGTCTTTTCGGGGATCGGCCTCGTGACTCTTGTGGCACTCCAGGCGCTTCAGTCCTTCTTGCCAGGCAATCCCCAGCACCTGCCGGGTGTGTCATGGGACCTGTCGTTCAATACGGCTGCTTCCTTCATAACCAACACCAACTGGCAGTCCTACTCCGGTGAGACCACCCTGTCCTACCTTGTGCAGTTCATGGGTCTCACTGTGCAGAACTTCGTTTCCGCTGGCACCGGTATCGCGGTCATGTTCGCGCTGATCCGCGGCTTCCGTCAGGTCAAGGAGCAGGGTCTGGGTTCCTTCTGGGTCGACCTCACCCGCACCGTCCTGTATGTGCTCATCCCGCTGAACCTCGTGTTCGGCATCTGCCTGGCTGCCGGTGGCGTTATCTCCAATTTTCAGCCGGCTCAGAAGGCTGAGCTCGTAGAGCCCGTCGCTGTTCAGCCTAATGCAGACGGCGGCTGGAGCGTCATCGACGGCGCCCAGATTGAGGGCGACACGGTCAAGGTCGACGGCAAGGTTGTCGAGGGCGCGCGCGTGGTTACCGAGCAGTTCCTGCCCCAGGGTCCCGCGGCTCCTCAGGTCGCCATCAAGCAGTCCGGCACCAACGGCGGCGGCTTCTTCGGCGTGAACTCCGCCCATCCGTATGAGAACCCCAGTGCCTTCACCAACATCATCGAGATGACCAGCCTGCTGCTGATCCCGGCTGCCTGTTGCTTCGCCTTCGGTATCGGCGTCAAGAACACCAAGCAGGGCAAGGCCATCTTTGCCGCCATGTTCATCCTGCTGGTGATCTTCACCGGCATCATCGCCGTCAACGAGCATGCGGGCACCCCGCAGCTGGCCGATGGCGGAGCGGTCAATATCGAGATGACCGACGGCCAGGCCGGCGGCAACATGGAGGGCAAGGAGAGCCGTTTCGGTATCGCCTCCTCTTCTACCTGGTCCGCTTTCACGACGGCTGCTTCCAACGGCTCGGTTAACTCCATGCACGACTCCTACACCCCGCTGGGCGGTTTTGTCCAGATGCTCCAGATTGCTCTGGGCGAGGTCGTCTTCGGCGGCGTGGGCTGCGGCCTGTACGGCATGATCGGCTTCGCCATCCTCACAGTGTTCATCGCCGGCCTCATGGTCGGACGCACGCCTGAGTTCCTGGGCAAGAAGATCGAGCCGGGCGAGATGCGCTGGGCAGTTGTCCTGTGCTTGGCAACTCCGTTTGCCATTCTGGTGTGCTCGGCCATCGCCTGCATGGTGCCCGGTATTGCCGACCAGCTCAACAATGGTGGCGCGCACGGCTTCTCCGAGGCGCTGTATGCTTTCACCTCATGCGGCGGCAACAACGGCTCGGCGTTTGCAGGCATGAACTGCAACATTCCCTGGATCAACGTCATGCTCGGCCTCGAGATGCTGTTCGCCCGCTTCATGCCTATCATCGGTACGCTGGCTATCGCCGGCTCGCTGGCCAAGAAGGGCAAGGTCGCCGAGAGCGCCGGTACCCTGTCTACCACTAACGGCATGTTCGTATTCCTGCTCGTGTTCATCGTCCTGCTGATCGGTGCCCTGAGCTTCTTCCCGGCCCTGGCGCTTGGCCCCGTTGCCGAGTTCTTCCAGATGATTGCGTAAAGGAGGGCGCAGATTTATGACTATGCAAAAAGACATGATGGGCCGCGCGGTCCGCGACTCGTTTGCCAAGCTGGATCCTCGCGTCCAGATTCAAAACCCGGTCATGTTTCTGGTGTGGCTTTCCGCCGTCATGACCTCCGTCCTGGCCGTCGCTTCCATTTTCGGTGTGCAGGACGCGGGTGTGCCCACCTACTATGTGGTCGCCATCGCGGTCATCCTGTGGCTTACCGACCTGTTCTCGAACTTCGCCGAGGCGCTTGCCGAGGGCCGCGGTAAAGCCCAGGCCGATTCCCTGCGTGCGGCCAAGAAGGATGTCGAGGCCCATCGCATCGAGTCCGTTGAGGACAAGGAGCACTTCACCGTCGTTCCCGGCACCGAGCTCACACGCGGCGACCTGGTGATCGTACGCGCCGGCGAGCAGATTCCCGGCGACGGCGACGTCATCGAGGGCGCTGCTTCCGTTGACGAGTCCGCCATCACCGGCGAGTCCGCCCCCGTGGTCCGCGAGGCCGGCGGCGACCGCTCTGCCGTTACCGGCGGTACCACGGTGCTGTCCGACTGGATCATCGTCAAGATCTCCAGTGAGCCCGGCCAGAGCTTCCTGGACAAGATGATCGCGATGGTCGAGGGTGCCGCGCGCAAGAAGACCCCTAACGAGATCGCTCTGGAGATCTTCCTGGTGGCCCTCTCCATCGTCTTTATCCTGGTCACGCTGGCCCTGTATTGTTACTCCTGCTTCTCGGTCGGTCTTAACGACATGGACAACCCCACGGCCGTGACCACGCTCGTGGCGCTGCTCGTGTGCCTGGCTCCTACTACCATCGGCGCCCTTCTTTCCGCCATCGGCATCGCCGGCATGAGCCGTCTGAACGAGGCCAACGTGCTGGCCATGTCCGGCCGCGCCATCGAGGCCGCCGGCGACGTCGACATCCTCATGCTCGA
>CABRFW010000036.1 GCA_902470265.1 uncultured Collinsella sp. | reverse complement strand
CCGAGGACGCGCTGGGAAGTTACCCCATGCGGCCAGCGGACAACTATGTAGCCTTTGACTAGAACATGCCCAAGAAACCATGCACAAACAGCGCGGCCAGAGCGGCACCGACAAACGGCGCGATGCCAGGAACGAGCAGGCCGTACTTCCAGTTGATGTCGGCCTTGTTCTTAATCGGCAGCACCTGATAGGCCATGCGAGGACCAAGGTCACGAGCCTGGTTCATGGCGAAGCCGGTGATGCCGCCCATGCCCATGCCAACAGCCCAAACGATCAGGCCGACGCAGATGGCGAGCATCAGAACGTTCTCGCCAGCACGGTTAGCAGCAGCAAGGATGGCGCTGATGAACACGAAGGTGCAGATAGCCTCGCAGAAGAAGTTGCGGGCATAGTTGGTGCCCTCGGTGGTGGGGTTGGTCGAGAAGATGTTGCGCTGAGCAATGGGATCGATGACACCATCGGAAGCCTTGAACTCATCGGCATACATCAACCACGCGATCACGGCACCCGCAAAGCCGCCGAGCATATCAGCAACCATGAAGGGGATGCAACTGCTCCACGGCACCAGGCCGACGATGCACTGGGCAAGTACCATGGCGGGGTTCATGCACACGGCGCCGCCAAAGACAAACAGGCAAACCGAGATGCCAAAAGACCAGGTGGTGATGGCAAACATGTGGCCGGAGCCCTGATACTTGGTGCCCTTAAGCACGGTATCGCAGTGCACGCCCACGCCAAAGATGATCATGAGGGCCGTTGCGCCGAATTCGCAGAGGAGTTTGGTAAGCATAAAACCTTATCTTTCTTGTCGGTTATAAACGATTCGTTTGGGCCGCACACTAGTGCTGAGCGACGACAACGCCCAGGCCATCGGGAATGACGGCCACCTTGGCATCGGCACCCTTCATCTCAAAGGCGAGCTTGAGCGCCTCATCGAGGGTGTTAACCGGCGTCATGTGCATATCCTTGATCATCTGGTGATCGCACAGGTCGGTAACCATGATCACAGGGTGATGCGCCAGGATGCGGGCAAAGATCTGGCTCGTCCACTGGTCGGGCAGGGTCTCGTCCTTAGGACGGTCGATGCAGGCGCGCTCAAACTCTGCCGGATCATTGTCGGCGATGTTGTGATAGAAGCCCTCGCCACCGTGACCGTCGGCACAACCGGCGACATCGATGATCACGCCGCCCTCGGGAAGTGTGGCCTCTGCAGAGCACATGCCCTTCACGGCCTGATAGATGTTCTGGTCGAGCGGGTAGCCGCCATTGGTGGTAATGGCAATCTCGCACTCGACGGGCTCAACGCCGGCAAGGCTCTTCACGAACTCGCAGCCAGCCTCGTGCGCCTTGTGGATGTCGCCGGCAAAGGAGCCGATGACCTCGTGCTTGCCGTTGAGCACCACGTTGAGCACAAAGGCAAGGTGAGCCATCTCGGCAGCGGCAAACATGTCCTCGCTCACGTGGTTGTGGCACAGGTTGCCGGCACGCGAGTGGGAATCATTCACAAACTGACCGTTGTGGTTGTACATGATGGTCTTGTAGCTGGCGATGCCAGGCAGGACGGACTTGCGGCTACCAGAGAAACCGGCAAAGAAGTGCGGCTCAATAAAGCCCTCGGCAAGCAGCAGATCACAATCGGCGGCAATCTTGTTGATGATGCACTCGCCACCAGAAGGTAGGGTGCCAATCTTTTTCATCATGCTGTCGTCAGTCGCGACGTGCATAACGATTTCCTCGTTGGCAACGATCTCCTCGCCGTACTTGTTGACGAGCTCCTCGTGCGTCGACGGACGATGCATACCCGTAGCAACCAGAATACGCACGCGAGCCTCGGGCGCAGCAGAATGGATGTGATGCAGCAGAATAGGCATCGTCACACGCGAGGGAACGGGACGCGTATGATCGGAGCTAATGATGACGATATCCTTCTTGCCAGCACAAAGCTCCTCGAGCGAAGGCGAGCCATAAGGATTGGCAAGCGACTCCTCTACCAGCTCTTCCTGCGATTTCGTGGTCTTAAACTCGTTTTGATGACCTTCCATCACACCCGCGAAGTTCTTATCCTCGAGCTCCAGATGCAACGTCTTGTGGTCAAACGGCAGTTCACATTCAAACAATGACGAGCGCCCTCTTCCTTTTCAACTGACACACTAGATAAACCGTTGGAAGGATACGCCGCTCACCGAAAAACACCACCGTCCACCGACTCATTAACACAACGTTCATATTTGCCCCATAACAAAACGGCCGCGACCCCAAACGGGACCGCGACCGCCTGTCAAAGACACTATAGACAGGATGATTTACGCAGCGCCGAGGCAAACATCTAGCCCGAGACGTACGCACGTAAGCCATTTTGCATAAATGCGTTAATTAATTGCATAAAATGGCGCATGGATTTCTAGCCGTAACAGGGTGGTACCCTCCGGAGCGTGCATTTTTGCGAGTATTCAGCATCGCGGGATAAGATTTTGGTGTCAAAAGTCTTTCAAAAGGTAGATAGTCCTCATGACTCGTCCCATCTGGATAGCATGCGGCGAGAAACCAGCCATATATGAACATCGCCAAAGCCCAATCGTCGTGCAAAAGCATCAACAGGGGCCGCGAACGTCACCCATAGCCTTATGCACCAATCTTTGGCTGCTGAAAACTCCGTTTTTTGCACGTCGTCCCAAGCACCACCCTCACCCAGCGGCTGATCCGCCGAAGACCGGACATCGCAGGGCCCGCCATTAGTTTACTTTTAGGCACACTCCGCAGGACGCAAGAAGCCCTCGCCGCACTCCACGCTATGCGCGAAGCGCGCCTTATTCCCTTTAGCTTTAATCCCAGAAGACCGAGGACGAAGGGATCCGATGGGTTTCCCTCTGAATGCACTCCGCAGCACGAAGCCCCCTTATCCGCAGCTCCGAAGGAGCAGGATAAGGGGGCTTCAAGTGCGAGGACGCATTCAGAGGGAAACCCATCGGGTCCCGGTGAGAGCCACAGGGCTATCGATTACCCCGTGTTCTGCAGTCCTGCCGAGACGCCGGTCACAGTCGAAAGAATCAGGCTCATGTACTCGGCCTTCTTCTCCTCGGCCATCTCGTCCTGGTTCATACGCACCTCGCGAAGGGCGCGGACCTGGGCGATGGACAGGGCGTCGACGTAGGGGTTACGTACACGGACGGCGCAGCCGAGCACGCGACGGCGCTGCAGCGGCCACTCGTCACCGACGATGGCAAGGACCCACTTACGCGTGAGCTGCATCTCGGTAAAGACCTTCTCGGACAGATCCTGGCGGTCGCCCAGGTGCAGATACATCTTGGCGATGCGCTGGTCGGTCTTGGCGATCGACATCTCAATATTGTCGATAAAGGTGCGGAAGAACGGCCACTCCTGGTAGGCAGCCTTGAGCTGGTCAAGATCGCCAAGCTGCTCGCAGGCGGTGCCCAGACCGTACCAAGCGGCCAGGTTAATGCGCGCCTGGCTCCAGCTGAAGATCCACGGGATGGTACGCAGGTCATCGAGCGACTTGGCGCCCAGACCGCGCTTGGCGGGACGCGAGCCGATCGGCAGCAGACCGACCTCGGTCAGCGGCGTCACGGTCGAGAACCACGGTGTAAAGTCCTCGGTGTTCAGCAGGTCCAGATAGCGTTCGTGGCTTGCAGTGTTGAGCTTCTCGGCCATATCCCAGAACTTCTGCGTGGTCTCGGTGTTGGTCTTCTCGACACTCGGGGCCGACTGCAAAAGCGTTGCGGCGGCAACGGACTCAACGTGGCGCTGAGCCAGCGTGCGGTTGCCGTAACGGGCAAAGATGACTTCGCCCTGCTCGGTGAGCTTAAAGAAGCAGTTGACCGAACCCTTGGGCTGCGCCAGCACGGCCTTGTTGGCCGGGCCGCCGCCACGGCCCACGGCACCGCCGCGACCGTGCATGAGCACCAGGTCGATATCGTTCTTCTCTGCCCACTTGGCGATGCGCTCCTGCGCGGAGTGCAGCGCGAGCATGGCCGTGGTAGGACCGGCATCCTTGGAAGAGTCGGAATAGCCCAGCATGACCTCCATGCGGCGGTTGGTCTGGGCAAGGCGCTTTTGCACCACGGGCAGCGTAAGCATCTGGTCGAGCACGTCAACGCAGCCCTCGAGGTCCTCGAGCTGCTCGAACAGCGGGATCACGTCGAGCTCGGGAACGTCTTCCTCGTGTGCGAAGGACAGGTGGGCCAGCTCAAAGACGTCGGCCACATGCTGGGCACTCTTGGTAAACGAGATGATGTAGCGGTGTGCCATCTTCTTGCCGTAGCGCTTTTGGATGGAACCGATGGCACGGAAGGTGTCGATGACCTCGCGCGTCATGGGCTGCAGGTCACCATGGATACCGTTCTCGTGGATATCCTTGAGGGCGCGGGCGTGCACCACGGAGTGCTGACGGAACTCCATCTCGACCATATGGAAGCCGAAGGACTCGACCTGCCAGATGATGGTTTGGACCGGACCGTAGGCGGCACGGACGGCACCGCAGGCAGCAAGCGAACGCTGGACGACGCGCAGGTCATCCAGGAACTCGTCGGCGCTGTGGTACATGGTGTCGGTGATGCGGCGCACGGTGGCGTTCAGGCGGTCGGCCATGACGAGCATGACGGCGCGATGCGGCTCGTGCTCGGAGATCAGCTCGGCGCGGGCCGTGTAACGAGGGCTCATCTCGACCTGATGGTTCCACAGGTTAATGAGCTCGGCAGAAGGCTTGCTGTAGGTGGCCTCGAGCGTGAGGTTGTGGCCGATGCGGCGGCACTTGTCCTCGAGCTTGAGCACCATGTGAGTGAAGTACTTGGCGGCGACTTCGCGGCTCACCTTGGCGGTGACGTTGGGGTTGCCGTCGCGGTCGGAGCCGATCCAGCTGCCGGGATGGAAGAACGCCGGGCACAGCGGCGGCACGGTACCGGCCTTGTCGCCCAGCACCCAGTCGTCAAAACGACGGTAGATGACGGGGATAACGTCGAACAGCGTGTTATCGAAGATGTCGATGATGGTATCGGCTTCCTCGACCGGCGTGGGCTTCTTGAGCGCGATGGGGCTCGTACGCACCAGGGCGTCGATCTCCTGCAGCATATGGCGCTCGTTCTCCACCAGGTCGGAGCCGCCCAAACGCGGACGCTCCTCCAGCAGGTTGGAGATACGGCGAATCTTGCCCTCGACGGCCTTACGACGGGCCTCGGTGGGATGTGCGGTAAAGACAGGGTGGAACTCGAGCTTGCCGAGCAGCTCATTGGCACCCTCGACGCCCATCTCGTTTACCAACTGGTGATAGGCGACGGTGAGTTCGTTGGCGGGATCGACCTCGGTATCGGTCGATGCGCCGGCCTCGCGCTCGCGCAGCTGCGCCACACGGTAGTTCTCCTCCGACAGGTTTGCCAAGTGGAAGAAGCTCGTAAAGGCGCGAACGATGACCTGCTGCTTATCAAGCGGCAGGCTGTCAATCAAATCGACGACTTCGCGAAACGCCACGGCGGTGGGCTCGTCGGCAGTGGGCACGCCCTGTTCGTCAACGGACTCGTCGGCAGCGCGGCTACCGGGGTTGCCAGCATTGACCACAATCTCGGCTGTCAAAATCTTGTCGAACAGGTCCGCGATCTCGGGATCATACTCGCTAAGCACACGACGTTCCAGGCGCAGGAACAGCGCCAGATTATCGCGCAGCTCCTCGGGGATCTCGATCTCGGCGAGACGCTCCCTGGACTCGGCATTCGAGCCGATTCGGTTAACGAGGCGGTTGACCACGGCAGCGACGCGCGCCGCGGCTTCGGGTACAGACTGGTTGCTTAGGTTCTCAGCCACGTTTCCTCCCATTCCTCCTTCTATGCACGTAACATGCGGTATTCATTATAGGCGCTTGAGAAATACTTTCGACACTGATTGCGCTTTACCACACAAAAGTATTTTCTGCATTGCAAGGGTTTTTGCCCCAAATGGTCGTATTTCTCGGTGGGCGGCATATGCAAGCGAGGGCATTCCGCATAAATGCGAAACACCCCCGTAACAATAGCTCGTCGCGAGCGGGACATGTTAGCGGGTCCGCAGCTCAAAAATCATGCGCTACAGACGCTCGCGAACCGCCTCGACGACGTTGGCCAGATCGACGAGAACCTCGTCATGGCTCTGCATGTCGCGCACCTTGACCTTGCCGGCGGCAAGCTCGTCGCCGCCCAGGACTAGGATGAGCTTAGCGCCTACCTTATCGGCCTGCTTAAACTGGGCCTTGAGCGAACGGCCCTGATAGTCGGCCTCGGTCACGATGCCTGCGGCGCGAAGCTCCTGCGTAATGGCAAAGACGTTCTGGCGCAGCTCCTTGCCGGCGTTGGCGACATAGACGCAAGGGGCCTCATCGGCACCCAAATCACTGCCAAAGGCCTGCAGGGCCAGCAGGGCGCGCTCAAAACCGACGGCAAAGCCGACGCCTGCCGTGGGCTTGCCACCCTCGAGCTCGACCAAGCCGTCATAACGACCGCCGCCACCGATGGAGCCGACGCCGGCGCCGGGAGCCTCGACCTCAAAGACGGTACGGGTGTAGTAGTCCAGGCCACGCACCAAGGTGGGGTCCTCGACATATTCGATGCCGGCGGCATCCAGATAGCGCTTGACCTGCTCGTAGTGCTCGCGGCACTCGTCGCACAGGTTGTCGCCCATCAGCGGGGCGTCGGCCATGATCTCGCGGCAATGGTCGTTCTTGCAGTCGAAGGCACGCAGCGGGTTGAGCTCGGCGCGCTCGCGGCACTCGTCGCACATCTCGTCGGCGTGATCGAGGATAAACTGCTTGACCTGCTCGCGGTAAGCCGGACGGCACTGGGCGTCACCCATCGAGTTGATGAGCAGACGGAGCTTGGAAAGGTCGAAGCCCAGGCGCTTGTAGAACTCCATGAGCATGATGATGCACTCGGCGTCGGCAGCCGGATCGGGAGCGCCGAGCCACTCGATACCCACCTGATGGAACTGGCGCAGGCGGCCCTTCTGGGGACGCTCGCCGCGGAACATGGCCTCGGCGTAGTACGCCTTAAACGGCGTGGAGCCCTGGGGCACCAGATTGTTCTCGACGACAGCGCGCACCACGCCGGCCGTGCCCTCGGGGCGAAGCGCCAGGCGCTGCTTGGGCTTGAGTTTGGTGTCGGTGCCCTCGGTAAAGACGCGCTCCAGGTTGGCACCGCTGAACACGCGGAACATTTCCTTGCGCACGACGTCGGTCGACTGGCCGATACCGTGGACAAACACGTCCACCTGCTCGATCGCGGGCGTCTCGATGGGTTTAAAACCAAACGGCTCGAACACGCCGGCCGCAATCTGCTGCATCTTTTGCCAGGCGCGCATCTCGGCGCCGATAAGGTCGCGGGTTCCCTCCGCCTTCTGTGCCTGCATGGGCAAACACCTTTCTTTTGTATCGCGTCATAGGTAACGGTCATTATACGGCACAAATACAAACAGCGGCGGCGCGTCTGACCGAACGAGGGTATGGGGACTCGTTCGGCCAGACGCGCCGCCGCTGTTTGTGATCCCTTTTCCTCCGTCCCCTTCGGATCACGTGATTCCTTGGGGACGGAGGAATAGGGATCGTCCTTTGGCCTGCGGCGACCTTGGAAACCGAATGATGGTACGAGCATCCATTCGGCTCCCAAGACCGCCGCGGGCAGAGTTGGGTGAGCCGGCAAACGCGGCAGCGTGCTTACTCCCCCGCCACGCTCGCGCGCAGCTTGGCGGCGATGGGCTCGGATACCAGCAGGAACACGAGCATGACCACGGAGCACGCCAAGCACACGATCCAGGTGCTCGCAAAGGAGCCCGAGACGGCAAAGAGCACGTAGACCTGCCACAGCTCACCGACAAAGCTCATGCCGGCAAGCACCGCCGAGGTAGCGATAACGGTGAGCGAGCCCAATACGCGGCCACTCACCTTATCGGCGACATGGCCAATGACAAGTGAGCCGATAACGCTCACCACGGTGGAGATGGCGTTGGAGATGTTGTACTGCGCAAGTGTGATGCCCAGGTCGCTTACGATGAGCGGCTGAAACAGGCTCATGCAGTTAACGAAAATCGTGTAGCACGTGGCCATGATGACAAAGCCGGAGGCCACCACGAGCCAACCGGGGAAAAATTTACGTTGCTGGGACATGGATTACTCCTTATGGTCCGCAATGTATCCGAGAGCGACGGCGGCATAAGCCGCGGCGCCGAGAGGAAGCTCGGCATCGTTAAAGCGCGCCTTGGGATGGTGCTGGGCAAAATGCTCGTCCGTATCGGTCACGGCCGCGCCCACCGTAAAGTACGCACTTGGAATCTCGCTCGAGATAAGTGCGAAATCCTCGCTCGCCATGGCGTGGAATAGCGGCAGGAAGGCAGCCTTGGGCAGCACCGCGCCCACGTAGCCAAGCGAGGCCTGAGTCATATCGCTGTCGAGCACGAGCGGCGGAACGTCCGAAAGCGTCTCGATGGTTGCCGGCGTACGATATGTTGCGGCAACGCCGTTGACGACCTCCGCGATGCGGGTCTTAAGGTGAGCCATGAGCTCGACATCGAAGCCGCGCAACGTCCCCTCGAGCACGCAGGTGTCGGGGATAACGTTGGCCGCCAAGCCGCCAGCGAACTTACCCACGGTAAGCGCGACCTCCTTGGCCGCCGGCACCTCGCGGGAGATAAGCTCCTGAAGCGCCAGGTGCACATGCACGCCGGCCGTGATGGGGTCGATGCAAATCTCGGGGCTGGAACCGTGGCCACCCTTGCCCTGCAGCGTGATGCGGAAACCGTACACGCCCGAGAGCGCCGGACTCCCATAGAGCACTAGGCCGAGCGGCGACTGGCTGTTGACGTGCATGGCAAAAGCCGCCTGAGGACGCGGGTTCTCGAGCAAGCCGTCGGCGATGGCAGCGCGTGCCCCCTCAAAGGTCTCCTCACCCGGCTGGAACAGCAGTTTGACGGTGGCATTGGCGTCGACAAGCTCGGCCTCGCGGGCCTTGAGCAAACGGGCCGCGCCGAGCAGCGCCGTCGCATGCATATCGTGGCCACAAGCGTGCATGCAGCCGTTGGTGGAAGCGAAAGGCTCGCCCGATTCCTCGACAACGGGCAGGGCATCCATGTCGCCGCGAAGCATGATAACCGTACCGGCCTGCTCGTCCGCACACGCACCATTGCCCTGAGCAGCCGCGGCCGCACCGGCACCGATCAGGCCAACAACACAGGAGCCGTCGACAAGCGTGGTATAGGGAATGTCCATCTCGTCCAGACGTGCCTGGATATAGGCAGACGTCTGCGGAAGATTGTTACCGAGCTCGGGCATCTGATGAAGATCGTGGCGCCATGCGGCAAGCTCACCGGCAAATGCCTGGGCTTCTTTGACCAGGCCATCGCCGATAGCGGTCTGCGCCGCTGTGGTAGCCTGAGGCGCTGGTTGCGGTTGAAGATCGGACAGAGCTGGTGCCATAGATGCCCTCCAGTAAACGTTTTTGCAGCACGCACTTTGATAGCGTAAAGTGCAAGGCACAACTGTAAGGGCATAACATAAAAAATGCCGCCCTGGAAGGGCGGCGCAACAAGTTGTTTACAATTGCGGGCGAGATTTTCGACGCAAAAAATCGAAATGCGTCTCGCTCAAGATAATCGAAAGAAAGATGAGCGCGAAGCCGGCGAGCAGGCGCGAGGTGAGCGCCTCCCCCATCAGCAGCACCGAGAACAGCACACCCGAAGGCGACTCCATCGAAAGGAGCAGCGAGCCCGTTGAGGCCGGGACATGCGCCAGGCCGACGTTTTGGATGAGCAGAGCCACACATGTGCAGCCCACCGAGAGAAACGCCATCACACTGATAAAGCTCGGCGTCCAAACGGACAGCGGCGCTTGGGTCTCGAATAGCAGCGACGAGATCAGGCTCAGCACGCCGTTGCCCACAAACATCCAAAACGTGATGACGTTGATGTCCATCTTGCGGCCATACTTGGCGGTCACCGCCATCTGGATGGCAAAGAAGACCGCACCGCCCAGTGTGATGACATCGCCGACATTGAACTCGACGCTATCGAGCGCCACCAGACCAATACCCGCCAGGCACAGCAACGCGGCGCCCAAGTTGTAACGGGTAAGCTTTTCGCCGCTTAGAACGTAGCTCGCAAACGGAACCAAGATGCAGTACGTGCCCGTCAAAAATGCACTCTTGCCTGCCGTGGTCTGTGCCAGGCCGATCGTCTGCAAACCGTAGGCACCCCACATGAGCGCGCCCATGCCAAGTCCAACAATCAGGTTTCGAGCGTTGAAATGGGCAACAATGCGCTCGTGGAAGATGGCAAGCATGACCAACGACGCCGGAAGAAAACGAATGTAGAGCAGCTCGAACACCGGAATGGTATCGAGCGCATCCTTCATGGTGGTGAAGGAATAGCCCCAGATGACCGCCACCGAAAGCAGCAAGACCTTCCAGAACAGCGGCGAGCGCGCACCGGCACCGCGAGAGGCACCGCCGGCACCTAGGTCTTCGCGGGCTACAGGGCTATCGGGCATATTCTCGATTTCGTTGGCAGCGTATTGGGCCATGGAACATCCTCACACTCAATCTGGGCGTGGTGTCCGCACGCGTATGGCTGCGTGCCGCCTCATGGTCAAATAAAAACGGGGCGCACCGGACCCCCGGCACGCCCCGCTACTGTAGCAACAACCAAGCAGCCCGTGCAATTCACTACGCTAAAGCATCGGGTTGGAAGATCTCGATGTTCCGACGGCGTTTACGTTGCTGAACTAAATCAATTTGGTTGACTCCAGTTTTTCGATGATCCAGTCGTTGGCTTTGATGACCGGGCGGCGGAAGACGACGCCCAGTGCCAGCGACGGAATCAGATAGCTCGCCAGAATGCCTAGCTCAATCCAGTACTCCATGTGGTACGCACCGGCCATGGCGGCATGCATGGCGTTGATGCCGTGGGTGAACGGCAGGAACGGATAGATCGCCTGGAACACAGGGCCGGTCATCTCGATGGGGAACGTACCGCCCGAACCGCCGACCTGCATGACCAGCAGCACAACGGCCAAAGCCTTGCCGATATCGCCAAACGACACCGTAAGCGTGTAGACGATATTGGAGAACACGAGACTCGCGACCCAGCCCGCCAGCACAAACTGCAGCGGGTCGTCGCACTGGATGCCAAAGAACAGGATGTCGCCCGCACACACGAGCGTTGCCTGCAGCAGGGCCAGACCGCCAAAGAACAGGTAGCGGCCCAGGTAGATCTCGTGCAGGCGCACGGGGATGAGCTCGTTGATAAGCTCATCGTCAACCGAGACCTTCATCATGGCCGCCAGTACGATCGAGCCGACCCATAGCGACAGAATCGTGTAGAACGGCGCCATGGCCGAACCGTAGTTGCGGATTGGATAGACCGGCTTACGGTCGAGTGCGACAGGGCCGGAAAGCGACACGGCGAGGGCATCGGGGTCGCTGCCAATCATTGTCTTAATCATGGCCAGGTCACCCGAGATCAGAGCGCTATCAAGCTCGTCCTTAAAGGCGCTGATCTTGTCCGACGCTTCGCCCAACTGATCGGAAGCCTTGTTGACCAGCTTTGCAGCCTTGGAGAGGCCCTTTGCCAGC
>CABRFW010000035.1 GCA_902470265.1 uncultured Collinsella sp. | reverse complement strand
CAACCTCACCGGCAGTCAGGTCTTTGCCACCGACTACACCAATGCCAGCCGCACGGCGCTCTTTAATATCCATACGCTCGATTGGGACGACGACCTGCTGGCGCTCTTTGACGTTCCACGTTCCATGATGCCCGAGGTTCGTTGGAGCTCGGGCGACTACGGCCGCGTCGCGAGCGACATCATGACCAACATGCCACCCATCATGGGCGTGGCGGGCGACCAGCAGGCGTCGCTGTTCGGCCACTGCTGCTTCCATCCCGGCCAGACCAAAAACACCTATGGCACGGGTTGCTTTATGCTCATGAACACCGGCGACGAGATCGTCGAATCCAAGAACGGTCTGGTCTCCACGATCGGTATCGCCGCGGACGGCAAGATCAGCTATGCGCTCGAGGGCTCTATCTTTGCCGCCGGCTCAACCATGAATTGGCTGCGCAACAACATGGGCATCATCTCGAGCGTGAGCGAGTCCGCGCAACTCGCCGTTTCGATCAACGACAACGAGGGCTGCTACTTCGTCCCCGCCTTCGCAGGCCTGGGCGCTCCCTGGTGGGACCCGCATGCTCGCGGTATCGTGTGCGGCCTGACCGGCGCCTCGAGTCGCGCGACCATTGTGCGTGCGGCCTGCGAGTCCATGGCCTATCAGAGTTATGACGTGCTACGCGCCATGGAGCAGGACGTGGGACTTTCGATTGAGCGCCTGTCCGTCGATGGCGGTGCCTCGCGCAACGAGTTCATCATGCAATTCCAGGCTGATCTGCTGGATATCCCCGTGCTGCAGTGCGAGACGGTGGAGACCACGGCGATTGGCGCCGCGTACTTGGCGGGCCTTGCTGTCGGCTATTGGGAGGATTTGGAGGAGCTGGAGCAAAACGCTCAGATCGTCAAAGTCTTCCATCCTCACATGTCCGCCGAGCGCCGTGAGCAAAACCTGGCGGGCTGGCATGATGCCGTCAAGCGTTCGCTCAACACCGCTCAGTAGGGTTGCGACGAGCTGCTCGATACAACAAACCGTTAAACTTATGCACGGCGCGAGGCAACAATGTCGCCATGCGTCTTGTCAGCAAGGCCGTCTTCCGGCCGCAACGAAAGGGGCAATCAACCCATGACCGTCACCTACGATACGTCCCGTGTGACGCTTGTCGACCATCCGCTCGTCCAGCACAAGCTGTCGATCCTGCGCGACAAGAGCACCGGCACCAACCAGTTCCGCCAGCTCGTGCGCGAGCTTGCGCTCTTTGACGGCTACGAGGCCATGCGCGACCTGCCCATGGAAGACGTCGAGGTCGAGACCCCCATCACCACTGCAGCGTTTAAGCAGCTTGCCGGCAAGAAGCTCGCCATCGTTCCCATCCTGCGCGCGGGCCTCGGCATGGTCGATGGCATCCTCGACTTGGTACCCTCCGCTCGCGTGGGCCACATCGGTATGGAGCGCGACGAGGTCACCCACGAGCCGCATGAGTATTACTGCAAGATGCCCAAGGATATCGATCAGCGCATCTGCCTGGTTGTCGACCCCATGCTCGCCACGGGCGGTTCGGCCGAGATGGCCATCAGCTACCTGCGCGAGCGCGGTGTTAAGGATATCCGCATGCTGTGTATCGTCGCCGCGCCCGAGGGCCTCAAGTCACTGACCGAAAAGGACCCCGACGTACATATTTATACGTGCGCCATCGACGACCATCTCAACGAGGCCGCCTACATCGTTCCCGGCCTGGGCGATGCCGGCGACCGCATCTACGGCACGCTCTAGTCGTTGGGCCTTGTCGGCTACGGTCACAAATACGAAGAAATGGTGCGCGCGGGCGAGCAAAAGTCGTCCACGCGCACTTCTGTTAACGGACGTTTTGCCCTGAGGGGTTCGAAAAAACGTATTACCGTACCTGCGGCATAAAGAAGGCCTTAAGAAAACGTACAGGTGCGTATTAACCGTTTGTTTTACGGTTGTACTTTAGCGATTGGCTCGTACAATAGTCACCAATGTTTGGCTGGGACTGTGCTGTGAGGCGTAAAAAGGAAAGCGAGGAAGCCAGTGTTTCAGATAGCCGATCTGCTCGCTATCGTTGCAGGCGCCATCGCGGGCGCAATTGCCTTCCTTCCCTTTGTCTTTACGCTCAAGCCGGTTCTTGACGATAAGCAGAATGCGGACATGCTCAAGGGCATGGTGAGTCTGGCGGTCTCGGCAGTCGCCCTGCTCGTCTTTACCTTGGTTGTGTTTGCGTTGTTCGGAGAGGCATTTCGCATGTTTCTCCTGGGCGAGGCGATCGGCTTCGTGGTCTTTATGGCCGCCTGCACGGTTCGCGTCGCCAAGGCGCTGCGAGATCCTCATGAGGTCGAAAGGTAAGTCGTGGAAATTTTTGAAAAGCTGCCTGATGAGATTAATCATCTGGTCAGCGAGTTCAGCTCCACCCCTGTCGTGGGCGATCTGAGCTGCGGCATCACGCAGTACTCGTTTTGGCTGATCGTCTCCACGATCGTGCTCCTGATCGTCCTGGCCGTGTTCAAGAAGAAGCAGACCCTGGTTCCCAAGGGCTTCTTCGTCAACGGTTTCGAGTACATCATCGAGTACGTCGAGAACGATATCGGCAAGGGCGTCGTGGGTGAGAACTGGAAGAAGCACTTCCCGTTCCTGTGCTCGCTTTTCCTGTTCATCCTGATCAATAACATGATCGGCCTGATCCCGGGAATGAAGCCCGGCACCGGCGCAATCGGCTCCACCGCCGCGCTCGCCATCTTCGCCTTCGTGTACTTCATCTACTACGGATGCAAGGCTCACGGCGTGATCGGCTACATCAAGAGCCTCGCCCCGCAGGGCGTGAGCTTCCCGATGAACGTGCTTGTGTGGGTCGTCGAGCTTTTCTCGACCTTCCTGCGCCTCATCACGCTTGCCGTCCGTCTGTTCTGCAACATGTTCGCAGGACACGTGGTCATGGGCTCGTTCGCCATCATGGCGAGCATGTTCATGCAGCCGCTGCTTCAGCAGGTTTCCGCGGCTCACGCCGTCGGCGCCCTGCCTTCGCTGGCCTGGCTTGCCATCCTCATCCTGATCTATGCGATCGAGCTTGTGGTCGGCGCCATCCAGGCTTACGTCTTCACGGTCCTTACCGCCGTGTATGTCTCCGAGGCAGAGGAGGTCGCGGAGGAGGAGTAATCTTCCGTTCGCGCCTTAAAGGTAAGGCAATTCGTTAAACCGCCGGTGCCCGTACCCATGGAGCTCGGCAGTTATAAAAAGGTTATCCTGCGTGAAATAAGACACGCACGACAAAGGAGGAATCGTGGGAGTTATCGGTTACGGTCTCGGTGTTATCGGCGCTGGTCTTGCTATCGGCCTGTCTGCTCTGGGTGCTACGGGTGCTATGGCCCGTCAGCCTGAGGTCCAGGGCCGCGTGTTCACCGTCTTCATCATGGGCTCCGCCTTCGGCGAGGCTCTGGCTCTGATCGGCTTCGTTGTCGCGCTGATCGTTAAATAGCACGGAGCGTCAAGTATGAATCTTTCATCCCAGAAGAGCGCGATCGCACTCTCCGCGTCCGCGGCCGCGCTGCTCATGCCGGTTTCCGCGTTCGCCGAGGACGGCGCTGCCGGTGCGGACATCCTCATCCCTAAGATGGCGGAGTTCATCCCGGCGCTTATCGCCTTCCTGATCATCTGGATCGTGCTGGCCAAGGTCGCCCTGCCGGGCATCATGAAAACCATGGAGGAGCGCGGCAAGAAGATCGAGGAGAGCCTCGACGAGGCCGAGAAGACCAAGCAGGAGGCCATCGCCAAGCGCGCTGAGTCCGACTCGATCGTCACTGACGCCCGTCGTCAGGCTGCCGACATCGTTCTCGAGGCCCGTAAGGACGCCGAGTCCGAGCGCGCCCGTATCATCGAGGCTGCTCACAAGGAGGCCGAGGAGATCATCGCCAAGGCCCACACGACCGTCGAGGACGAGCGCAAGTCCATCTACGCCGGTGCCGCGAGCTCCATCGCCGACCTGTCCGTTGCCGTCGCCACCAAGATCGTGGGCGAGGCACTCGAGGACGAGTCCGAGCAGAAGAAGCTCATCGAGCGCTACATCCAGGAAGCAGGTAGCCTGAATGCCGACTAGCCGCTATCAGGACAAGGTGCTCGAGACCTACGCGCGCTCCCTTTTGGAAGCCGCCAAGGCCGAGAACCATGTGTTCGAGGACCTCGAGATGATCGAGCGCCTGGCTAGCGCCAGCCCCGAGATCATCGCCGTGCTCGACACCATGTCCAAGCGCGACCAGCTCGACCTTCTTCCCAAGGTGGCAGCTGCCTTTAAGTATGTTGCCGAGGAAGACGAGGATGTAGTGGGCGTGACCGTCACCACGGCGATCCCGCTCGACGACGAGCTGCGTCAAACCATCACTAAGAAATGCGAGCAGGACTTCGGCCGCAAGGTATTCCTTATCGAGCAGGTCGACCCGTCTATCGTGGGCGGCCTGGTGCTCGAGACCCGCGGCGAGCGTCGTGACATCTCCGTCAAGACGCAGCTGCGCATCGCGCAGGAGACCCTCGCAAACTCTGCTAATTCGTACGGAGGTGAAGCCTAATGTCCGAAACCCTCAATGCCCAGGATATCGCCAAGAAACTGCAGGAGCAGCTCACGAGCCTCTCCGCGACGGTCGATACGCATGAGGTTTCAACGGTCGACGAGGTAGGCGACGGCATCGCGCGCGTCTCCGGCCTCAAGAGCGCCATGGCAGGCGAGCTTCTGGAGTTCAAGAGCTCCGATACCGGTGAGACCGTCTTCGGCCTTGCTCAGAACCTTGACCGTGACGAGGTCGGCGCCGTTCTGTTCGGTGCCGTCGACTCCATCAAGGAAGGCGACGAGTGCCGCACCACTGGCCGCATTATGGATATCCCCGTGAGCCGCGCCATGCTCGGCCGCGTCGTCAATCCGCTCGGCCAGCCCATCGACGGCCTGGGCGACATCGTCGCCACGCACCGTCGCCCCATCGAGCTCAAGGCTCCCGGCGTCATCGATCGTACCCCGGTGTGCGAGCCGGTTCAGACCGGTCTGCTCGCTATCGACTCCATGGTGCCTATTGGCCGCGGTCAGCGTGAGCTCATCATCGGCGACCGTAAGACCGGTAAGACCGCCATCGCCATCGACGCTATCCTCAATCAGCGCGGCAAGGGCATGGTCTGCATCTATGTCGCCATCGGCCAGAAGGCCTCCACGGTTGCCAACATCCGCGAGACCCTCGCTCAGCACGGTGCGCTCGACTACACCATCATCGTTTCGGCCACCGCTGCCGATTCCGCCCCTATGCAGTACATCGCGCCTATGGCCGGTGCCGCTATCGGCGAGTTCTTTATGTACAACGGCGAGGACGGCAAGCCTGCCAGCGAGACCAACCCCGGCGGTCACGTGCTCGTCATCTACGATGACCTGTCCAAGCAGGCTGTGGCCTACCGTCAGATGTCGCTGACGCTGCATCGTCCGCCCGGACGCGAGGCCTATCCTGGCGACATCTTCTACCTGCACTCTCGTCTGCTCGAGCGTGCCGTCAAGATGTCCAAGAAGAACGGTTGCGGCTCCATGACGGCTCTGCCGATCATCGAGACCCAGGACGGCGACGTCTCGGCCTACATTCCGACCAACGTTATTTCCATTACCGATGGTCAGATCTACCTGCAGTCCGAGCTCTTCTTCCAGGGTCAGCGCCCGGCAGTCGACGTGGGTATCTCCGTGTCCCGCGTCGGTGGCGATGCACAGACCAAGGCCATGAAGCAGGTCGCCGGCAACCTCCGTCTGGACCTTGCTTCGTACCAGGAGCTCGCCGGCTTTACGCAGTTCGGCTCCGACCTCGACGAGGCCACGCAAAAGCAGCTTACCCACGGCGCTCGCATGACCGAGCTCCTGAAGCAGCCGCGTTATAAACCGTTTGAGGTTGGCGAGCAGATCGTTACGCTGTTTGCCGGCAACGAGGGCTTCCTGGATGACCTGGAGATCGCCGACGTGCTGCCTTTCCGTGCCGAGCTTATCGAGTATATGGACAATGGCTTTGGCTCGCTGCTCGACAAGGTTCGCGCCAAGAAGATCGACGACGACACCAAGGCCGAGCTCTTGCGTGTCATTGGTGACTTCAAGCAGCAGTTCATGGCCAAACACCATGCCGACACGACTGGATCAGAGGAGAACTAAGCCCTATGGCCAACCTTCGCGACATTAAGAAGCGAATCTCCTCGGTTACCACGACCAAGCAGATCACGCGCACGATGGAGATGGTCTCTACGGCCAAGATCCGTCGTGCCCTCGATCGCTCCAAGCAGGCCGAGCCCTATAAGGAGGCGCTGACCGACGTCATGCTGACGGTTGCCGGCGACGCCTCCTGCTCGGGCACCGATCCCATGCTGCAGAAGCATGAGAGCGTCAAGCATGGCCTGATTGTCGTCATTGCTTCGGACCGCGGCCTTGCCGGCGGTTTCAATACGACGGTGGAGCGCACGGCCGAAAAGCTCGCCGCTTCTTGGGCGAACGATGGCATCGAGTGCGAGATCATCGCGTGTGGGCGTAAGCCGGCCACGTATTTCCGCGACCGCGCAAATGTCATCATGCATTTTGAAGGCAATTCCTCCGAGCCCGATTTCAATCAGGCTCGCATGATCTCCTCTCATATCTGCGATGCGTATCGTGCCGGTGAGCTTGACCGTGTCGAGCTTGTCTACCACCACGCCAAGAACCGCGTGGATCAGGAGCTTCGCGTCGAGCACTTGCTGCCGCTCGATCCCGAGATGATCGCTATGGCCCACGGTCCGCGTAAGAACGAGACCGACGCCCCTAAGCGCATCTCGTCCACGTTCGAGTTCGTGCCCTCTCCCGAGCATGTTCTCGGCAAGCTTGTACCGTCTTATATCCTGACGGTCATCTACCAGGCCCTGATCGATTCGGCGGCCGCCGAGCAGGGTGCGCGCCGCAAGGCCATGCACTCCGCGACGGAAAACGCCACCGCGATCATCTCGACCCTTACCCGCACGTATAGTCGCGTGCGCCAGGCTTCGATCACGACCGAGATTAACGAGATCGTCGGCGGAGCCTCAGCATTGGAGGAACAGTAATGGCTAATAACACCGTAAAGCTTGCGGTCGAGGAAGCCACCAAGAAGACGACTGCCGGTGATGGTCGCATCGTGCGAATCATCGGCCCTGTCGTCGACGTCAAGTTTGACGGCGCGGTGCCCCCGATCTACAACGCGCTCACGGTCGAGGCCGAGACCCCGATCGGTCATCTGAGCACGATCCTCGAGGTCGAGAGCCAGCTTCCGGGCGGCGTCGTCCGCACGGTCGCCATGTCCTCGACCGACGGCCTGCAGCGTGGTCTCATCGCCACCGATACCGGTGAGCCCATGAAGATGCCCGTTGGCCCCAAGACGCTCGGCCGCATTTGGAACGTCATGGGCAAGCCTGTCGACGGTAAGCCCATGCCCGAGGTGGAGGAGTTCTATCCCATCCACCATGCAGCGCCCCGCTTCGACGAGCTCACCACCAAGACCGAGATTTTCGAAACCGGCATCAAGGCCGTTGACCTGCTTGAGCCCTACATCCGTGGCGGCAAAACGGGTCTGTTCGGCGGCGCCGGCGTCGGCAAGACCGTTCTGATTCAGGAGCTCATCAACAACCTCGCCCAGGAGCACGGCGGCACCTCAGTGTTCACCGGCGTCGGCGAGCGTACCCGCGAGGGCACCGACCTGTTCCTCGAGATGAGCGAGTCTGGCGTTATCGACAAGACCTGCTTGGTCTATGGTCAGATGAACGAGCCGCCTGGAGCGCGTCTGCGCATCGGTCTGGCCGGCCTTACCACCGCTGAGTACTTCCGCGATCGCGGCCAGGACGTTCTGCTGTTCATCGACAACATCTTCCGCTTCTCCCAGGCAGGTTCCGAGGTTTCCGCACTGCTGGGCCGTATGCCGTCCGCCGTTGGTTACCAGCCCACGCTGGCAACCGAGATGGGCGACCTCCAGGAGCGCATTACCTCGACCAAGACGGGCTCCATTACCTCCGTCCAGGCTGTCTACGTCCCCGCCGACGACCTGACCGACCCGGCGCCTGCCACGACGTTTACGCACCTCGACGCCACCACGGTTCTTTCGCGTAGCATTTCGTCGCTCGGCCTGTTCCCGGCTATCGACCCGCTCGCGTCTTCCTCCGACGCTCTCGATCCCTCGATCGTCGGCGAGGAGCACTACCGTGTCGCCGTCAAGGTCCAGGAGCTCCTGCAGGAGTACTCCGACCTTCAGGACATCATCGCCATTCTGGGTATGGACGAGCTGTCCGAGGAGCAGCGCCTTACGGTCAACCGTGCCCGTAAGATCCAGCAGTTCCTCTCCCAGTCCTTCCACGTCGCCGAGAAGTTCACCGGCAACCCCGGTGTCTACGTTCGCGTCGAGGATACCGTCCGCTCCTTCGCCGAGATTGTCGACGGCAAGGCCGATGACCTGCCCGAGCAGGCATTCCGCTATGCTTCCACGATTGAGGACGTGCGCGAGCGCGCCCGCAAGATGGGGGAGAAGTAGGTTATGCGTATCCGCATCGTGTGCCCCGTGAGCTGCGCCTATGAGGGCGACGCTGCGTTTGTGTCGATTCCGTCCACGGATGGCGAGTTTGGCGTTCTGCCTGCTCACTCCAGCGAAATCTGCACAATCGACCGCGGTTACGTTCGCGTTTCCGATAAGGCCATGGGCACTGTCGACCACACGTTTGCCGTGGCCGGCGGCTATGCCCAGGTTGCGGACGATGTCGTGACCGTCCTCGCCGAGCGCGCTTGCGATTTGGCGACCGTCGACGCCGACAAGGTTAAAGCTGATATTCAAGGTTTTGAAGAGAAGCTGGGTAATTTGTCGGAGGATGATGCACGCCGCGCCTACCTCTATAATGAAATCGCATGGTGTAAGCTCAAGCTTGCCCAATAGTCAAACGATTTAGCGTTCGACCATTTGCGAACACATCATGCCCGGGATGGCCCAGCCACCCCGGGCATGCTTTTTGAAAGGGTAGACCTTGGATATTATCCGCGTTGAGGGTGGCCACGCCATCGGAGGCTCCGTGCCCGTCTCGGGTGCCAAGAACTCCGCGCTCAAACTCATGGCGGCAACGCTTCTGGCGCCGGGCAAGACGACGCTGCAGAACGTGCCCGATATTTCCGATGTCCACGTGATGGGCAAGGTGCTCAAGGGCATGGGCGCTACGATCGATGTTCTCGACGAGCACACGCTCGAGATTGATACCTCTCAGGTCGATTCTTGGGAGGCCCCCTACGAGCTCGTTGCCAAGATGCGTGCTTCCACCGCCGTGATGGGACCCCTGCTGGGTCGCTTCCATCGCGCCAAGATCGCCATGCCGGGCGGCTGCAACCTGGGTGCTCGCAAGATCGATATGCACATTCTTGGTCTTGAGGCCCTGGGCGTTGAGTTCGATACCGCCCACGGTTACATCAACGCTAATGCGCCCCAAGGTCTGCGCGGTACCACCGTCACGCTCGAGTTCGCCAGTGTCGGTGCGACCGAGAACCTCATTATGGCATCCGTGCGCGCGCAGGGCACCACGGTTATCGACAATGCCGCCCGCGAGCCCGAGATCGTCGATCTCGCCAACATGCTCAACGAGATGGGCGCCAAGATTGTTGGCGCCGGTACGCCTGTCGTGACCATCGAGGGCGTGGAAGAGCTGCATCCTGTTACCCATCGCGTGGTGGGCGACCGCATCGAGGCCGGTACCTTTATCGTTGCCGGTGCGTTGATGGCCGACGATCGCGGTGTCGATATCACGGGCTTTTGCCCCATTCACTTGGGCATGGTGCTCAAGAAGATGGAGCTCATGGGTATCGACTGCGAGCGCGTCGAGGATGGCGTCCATGTGAACCGTGTCGAGCGTATCAAGCCGGTCGACATCCAAACGCTTCCGTTTCCCGGCTTCCCGACGGACATGCAGGCGCAGATTATGGTACTCTCCGCCCTTGCCGACGGCAGTTCCGTTATTACCGAGAACATCTTCGAGAATCGCTTTATGTTTGCCTCTGAGCTGGTGCGCATGGGTGCCGACATTCGTATCGAGAGCCATCATGCCATGATTCATGGCGTCAAGGGCTTCTCGGGTGCACAGGTTACCTCGCCCGATCTGCGTGGCGGAGCGGCCCTCGTCGTAGCGGGCTTGATCGCTGACGGGACGACCGAGGTTTCGGCTATTCATCACATCAAGCGCGGCTACGAGCAGTTTGTCGAAAAGCTGCGGGCGCTCGGCGCGCATGTCGAGCATGCTACCGTCCCCGATCCCGTCATCTACTAATACAGGTTGCCTATGTTTAATAAAAAGCCCCTCGCGGATACCACCGCCCGAAGACCCTCAACTGGTGCGCAGGCCAAGATCTACAGTCGCGATAACGTGGCTCGCTATTCCGAGCGCGCTCGTCAACGTCGTCGTAGCCACACGATTCGTCACGTCGCGCTCATTGTCGTGCTTGGCGTGCTGCTGAGTGCCACTACCGCTGCCGGCCTGTGGTTTGCCACCATTATGGGCAAGCTCGGCGATTCTAATGTCATTACCGACAATCTGCGTCGGGTTCTGGTTGACACCGATGAGGCAAAGGATCCGTTCTACGTGCTGCTTCTTGGCACCGACGGCCGTCCGGGCGAGGATACGTACCGTGCCGACTCGATTATCCTGGCACGCATCGACCCCACGCAAAAGCAGGCGACGCTCATTTCCGTTCCGCGCGACACCAAGGTCGAGTACAAGGGCGAGACCATGAAGATCAACGCCTGCCATACCGTTGGCGGCGCCGAGGCCATGGTCGAGGCGGTCAACGAGCTGTGCGGTGTTCAGATTTCCCACTATGCCGAGGTCAGCTTCGACGGTATGCAGGCGCTGATTGATTCGGTTGGCGGTATCGACATTAACGCAACCGATGATGTTGACGACCCCGAGCACCTGGATATTAAGATTACCGCTGGCCAGCAGCATATGGACGGTGCCACCGCCCTTACCTATGCCCGCTGCCGCTACACCTATGCCGACGGCGATTACACGCGCATGCGCCACCAGCGTCAGGTGCTTGGCGCCCTTGCCAACCAGATTCTCAATAACTTCGATGCCACGAAGATCTTTGGCCTGGTTAATTCGCTGTCCGATATGCTCGTAACCGATATGAGCGTTCAGGATATCGTGGCTACGGTCAACGCCATGCGCGGTATGGATGTCGACGGTATCTACTCGGCCAACCTGCCCTCGTACGCCGACGACAGCACCATGATCGACGGTGTGAGCTACGTCTTTGTCTACGAGGACGAGCTCAAGGAAATGATGGAGCGCGTCGATGCCGGCAAGGATCCCAAGGGTCCCAACACCATGGGTCTTTCCGACGGTTCCAGCTCTACGATCGGCGACCTGAACAACAACACGTCTGACGACTACGCAAACGGTACCGCAACCTCATCGGTCAGCTCTGACGATTCCGATGACTCAAGCGATTCGAGCGATTCGGACTACTACGAAGAGCCCACCGGCGACGGTAACGGCTACGAGGCCAACTACTAAGTTACGCGGTTTTACCAAACCGCGTAACCGCTTGACGCTGCAAACCCGCCAGAGCGGCAATCTGCCTTTCAACTTCGGCGGCATGATCAAAA
>CABRFW010000034.1 GCA_902470265.1 uncultured Collinsella sp. | reverse complement strand
ATGAAGGAGACCGAGAAGATCGAGATCATGCACTTCGACCAGGAGGGCTACCTCGAGGACGGCAGGAACGTCTACGAGGCCGGCAAGAAGATGACCGCCCTGGCCGACCGCGTGCACGAGGAGGGCTACGACGCCGTCTTCCTGATGGGCGTCGGCGGCACCTGGGACGAGTTCATGCAGCTCGAGTACCTCATGAACAAGTTCGGCGACCGCGACCTCGAGGTCTACCTGATCCACGCCGCCGAGTGGAACGTCATGGGCCACAAGCGCATGACCGACAGGTCCGTCGTGCTGACCGCCTCCGAGTCCGGCACCACCCCCGAGGTGCTCGAGGCCGTCGGCAAGATGAGGGAGATGGGCGTGCGCGTCTTCGCCATGACCAACCCCGAGGGCAAGATCGGGCAGGCCGTGGGCGCCGAGAACTGCGTCATGATGGCCTCCGACCACGGCGCCGGCGGCTGCGAGAAGGGCTACTACCTCGCCGACTGCTTCGGCCTGCGCCTGCTCAACCGCCGCGGCTGCTTCCCCAAGTTCGACCTGTTCATCGAGCAGACGAAGGACGTCTGGAAGGACATGCTCGACATCCGCAAGCGCTTCGAGCCGCGCGCCGAGGAGCTCGCCAGGAAGTACGCGCTGGCCGACTACACCATGTTCATCGGCTCGGGCGCGCTGTGGGGCGAGACCATCCTGTACTCCATGTGCCTGCTCGAGGAGATGCAGTGGAAGCGCATCCGCCACATCACCTCGCACGACTTCTTCCACGGCACGCTCGAGCTGCTCGAGCCCGGCGTCCCGGTGTTCCTGTTCATGGGAGAGGACGAGTGCCGCGCCCTCGACGAGCGCGTCCGCGCCTTCCTCACCAGCGGCGTGACCGGCGACGAGGACTACGTCATCATCGACACCGCCGAGTACGCGATCCCGGGCCTGGACGACGACTTCCGCGTCATCGTGTCGCCGTGGATCCTGTCCGTGCTGACCACCGACCGCCTCGCGCGCAATTACGAGCTGGTCACCAAGCACAACCTCAAGTACCGCCGCTACTACCACCAGTTCGACTACTAATTTCATTTGGGGGAAACCGCAATGAGGCAATACATCTTTGCCAGCCACGCGCATTTTGCGACCGGCATCAAAGAGAGCACCGAGCTGCTCTCGGGCGCGCGCGATAACGTCCACGACCTGTCGATGTTTGTCGACGGCCGCACCGACGTCGCCGAGGAGGCCGCCAAGCTCCTGGCGACCTTCGACCCCGCCGACGACATAATCGTGTGCACCGACCTGTTTGGCGGCAGCGTCAACAACGAGTTCACCAAGATCGTCCAGACGCGCCCCAACACCTACCTGGTTGCCAACATGAATCTGCCGCTGCTGATCCAGCTGCTCTTTTCGGACCAGGAGGCTCCCGCCGATCAGGTTATCCGCGAGATCCTCGCGGCTGACGACACGCGCGTCAAGTTTGTCAACGACCTGCTGACCGATGCGGATGACGAGGAAGAGTTCTAGTCACCGCCTGCTATTAATGGGGCCGGGTTTCCGGCATGAGACCTTTGGGGGTCAATCATGATTCAACTGCTTCGCGTCGACCATCGTCTGCTTCATGGCCAGGTGGCCGTCTCTTGGGTCCAGGGCTTGGGCTCTGACTGCATCTTCTGCGTTGGCGACAAGGTTGCCAACGATCCCGTCTGGAAGACTACGCTCAAGATGGGAAAGCCGGCCAACGTCAAGCTCGTCATCAAGGACATGGAGCACGCCATCGAGGCCATCAACTCCGGTGTTACCGATAAGTACAAGATGATCATCTGCGTCGCCAGCATCGCCGAGGCCAAGCAGCTTGTCGACGGCTGCCCGCAGATCACCTCCATCAACCTGGGCAACACCAAGTCCAAGGACGAGCAGCGTCCCGATGCCCGTAAGATCTCCCGCCAGATCTTTGTGACTGCTGCCGAGGAAGAGGACATTCGCGAGCTCGTCGGCCGCGGTGTCGAGGTCGAGATTCGCGCTCTGGCCGACGACCCCAAGGTCGATGCCCTAAGCGCCCTCTAATTGGGAACTACGGGCGGCGCGCACGGCGCCGCCCCTATTCGTGGGCGTACCGGATAAACGCTTTACCCGTTACCCCCATCTACCGTTCACCGGGAGTACACGCCCGTTGAGCGATTGGTATTAAATAGTTTTCGCATGACTATATAATTGGTATCAAATCATTTGCACCGGTTTAGGTGTTAACAGCACACCGGTACAAGCTGGATCTGTCTGGGCGATTGTCGGCATGGAAAAGGGCGCGCTGACAAGTCGGGAATCGCCGCGCGGATCCAAGAGGGATCAAAGGGAGGAACAATGCTTGTTCAAGCGATCCTCATCGGACTTATCGCTGCCTTCGGTAAGCTCGATTATCAGCTCGGTACGCTCTATGCGTTCCGCCCGATCGTTCTGTGCCCGCTCGTCGGCATAGTCCTCGGGGACCTGCAGTCCGGCCTCGCCATCGGTGCGAGCCTCGAGCTGCTCTTCATGGGTTCAATCTCCATCGGCGCTTACGTGCCGCCCGATGAGTGTATTGGCGGTGTGCTCGCCTGCGCCTTCGCTATTCAGCTGGGTCAGAGCACCGAGGCCGCTATCGCGCTCGCGATGCCCATCGCCACTCTGTGCCTGGCCATTAAGAACGTCGTCAACGCCGGTATGCCCCTTCTGGTCGACCGTGCCGACGTCTTTGCCAGCAAGGGTAACCTCAAGGGTATCTACGCTATGCACTGGATTATCGGTCTCGTGATTGTCGTCCTGGCCTTTATCCTGTGCTCGGTCTCCTTCTATCTGGGTGCCGACGCCGTTCAGGGCCTGCTCGACTTCATCCCGACGTTCGTCCTCGATGGCTTTGGCGTCGCAGCCAACATCCTGCCTGCCATGGGCTTCGCCATGCTCGGCCGTCTGGTGCTTACCAAGCAGCTCGTGCCGTTCTACTTCCTGGGCTTCCTGCTGTGCTCCTATGCCAACGTGCCCGTCCTCGGCGTCGCCCTGATCGCAATCATCATCGGCATCGACAAGTACGACCTGCTGGGCCTTGGTGGCGCCCAGTCCCAGCTTTCTGTGGAAGGGGATGAGGACGATGACTTCTAATTCCGAGAACCAGATTACTCGCTCCGACCTCATTAAGAGCGCCGTGAACACCGGCGCCCTGGGCATGGAATTCTCCTGGACCTACTACAAGCAGATGAACATTGCCTTCTGCCTGATGGTCGCCAACATGCTCAAGAAGATCTATGCCGGCCGTCCCGATGATTACGCCGAGGCCTTGCACCGTCACAGCGCATTCTTCAACATCACCCCGCAGCTCGCTCCCTTCGTGGGCGGCATCGCGATGGCCATGGAAGAAAAGGTCGCTCGTGGCGAGGTTGAGCCCGAGAGCGTCAACGACATCAAGGCCGCCCTCATGGGTCCGCTTTCCGGCCTGGGTGACTCCTTCTTCCTGTCCACCCTGCGCGTCGTCGCCGCTGCCGTGGGCATCAGCCTGTGCCAGGCCGGCAACGTCTTTGGCCCCATCGCCTTCCTGCTCGTCTACAACATCCCGGCGTTCCTGATTCGTATCTTTGGCGCTATCAAGGGTTATGAGCTAGGCATTGGCTTCCTCGACGAGGCTCAGAAGACCGGCCTGATGCAAAAGATCATGGCCTGCGTCGGCATTGTCGGCGTTATGGTCGTCGGCGCCATGAGCAAGGACATGTTCTGGGCTTCGTTGCCCATCGCCATTGGTCAGGGCGACTCCGCCCAAACTCTCCAGGACATCCTGGACGGCATCATGCCCGGTATGCTCGGTATGGCCGCCTTCTGGCTCTACTACTGGCTGCTCTCCAAGAAGATCAACCCGATGGTCCTGATCCTCTGCACCATGGTCGTGGGCATCATCGGCGCTTACTTTGGCGTGCTTGCCTAATATGTTCGAATCGCGCTTCCATCGCGTCTAACGGTTGCGTCGATCTTTGGGGGGCTTGTCGCATCTGCGGCGGCCCCCTGTTTTTTAAAACTCCGTACGAAAGGGGAGGGCTATGGTCGTACCCGAGCTTTCGCTCATGAACATCAACCATCGTTACTACAGCATCGAGACGTTTTTTAAGGCTGCAGGTGAGGCCGGCTATCGCAATATCGAGCTGTGGACCGGCTCGATGCACCTGTATGTGGATTGCCATGAGCACGATTCGGTGGATAAGATTCGTGATCTTGCCGCCCAATACGGTATCAAGATCGTGTGCGTGTGCCCCGAGCAGAACAACCCCAAGCCGTGGAACGTCGCGGTGCGCGGTGAGGCGGGCCAAAAACGCATCCTCTCGTACTTTAAGAATGTGATCGACGTTGCCGTTGAGTTGGGCGTGCCGCAGATTCTGGTGACGAGTGGTTGGGCCTATCTGGACGAGCCGGCTGAGGACGCCTGGGCCCGCAGCGTTGCCATGCTGCGCTCGGTGTGCGACTACGCCGATACGCGCGGTATTCGCGTCGCGCTCGAGGCCCTGCAGCCGTCGGAGTCCGTGTTGGTCAACACCGCACAGGATGTCGCGCGCATCCTCGAGGCGGTCGATCGTCCCAACCTGAAGGCCTGTATCGACTTTGGCGCCATGGAAGTTGCCGGCGACACGATCGACGGCTACTTTGAGGTTTTGGGCGACAAGATCGTTCACACCCACTTTGTAGATGTGGGCGGTGGCACGACGCATCTTGCCTGGGGCGACGGCGAGCGTGATATGCGTGCCGACCTCGAGGCACTCATGCGCCACGGCTATACGGGCTATGTCTCGGCCGAGACGTGTGATGGCCGCTACTATCAGGATCCGTCCAAGGCGACGACTCAGGTTATCGAGATGTATCGCCGTGTGACAGCGGAGATGGAAGCCGAATAACTAAACTGCGCGGTTGCGCCGGAAACGCTTGGGCGGGTCTGGCGCAACGCTTTTATAGCTGGCGAGTTGTGGGGAACCCGTTGGCAGTAGCGCTCGAAATAGACAACTATTGGCGTTGTAATACCACTCGGGCGAGGAAACCGACCGTTCGCCGCAAATCTCCGTGAGTTTGGATTGGTATTAAATAACAAGCAATCGTATGGCTATAATTGGTATCAGCAAGAAGCGCGATGTATAGAATTGCGCACATGTGATGGGAGGACACACATGAAGGAGACCGAGAAGATCGAGATCATGCACTTCGACCAGGAGGGCTACCTCGAGGACGGCAGGAACGTCTACGAGGCCGGCAAGAAGATGACCGCCCTGGCCGACCGCGTGCACGAGGAGGGCTACGACGCCGTCTTCCTGATGGGCGTCGGCGGCACCTGGGACGAGTTCATGCAGCTCGAGTACCTCATGAACAAGTTCGGCGACCGCGACCTCGAGGTCTACCTGATCCACGCCGCCGAGTGGAACGTCATGGGCCACAAGCGCATGACCGACAGGTCCGTCGTGCTGACCGCCTCCGAGTCCGGCACCACCCCCGAGGTGCTCGAGGCCGTCGGCAAGATGAGGGAGATGGGCGTGCGCGTCTTCGCCATGACCAACCCCGAGGGCAAGATCGGGCAGGCCGTGGGCGCCGAGAACTGCGTCATGATGGCCTCCGACCACGGCGCCGGCGGCTGCGAGAAGGGCTACTACCTCGCCGACTGCTTCGGCCTGCGCCTGCTCAACCGCCGCGGCTGCTTCCCCAAGTTCGACCTGTTCATCGAGCAGACGAAGGACGTCTGGAAGGACATGCTCGACATCCGCAAGCGCTTCGAGCCGCGCGCCGAGGAGCTCGCCAGGAAGTACGCGCTGGCCGACTACACCATGTTCATCGGCTCGGGCGCGCTGTGGGGCGAGACCATCCTGTACTCCATGTGCCTGCTCGAGGAGATGCAGTGGAAGCGCATCCGCCACATCACCTCGCACGACTTCTTCCACGGCACGCTCGAGCTGCTCGAGCCCGGCGTCCCGGTGTTCCTGTTCATGGGAGAGGACGAGTGCCGCGCCCTCGACGAGCGCGTCCGCGCCTTCCTCACCAGCGGCGTGACCGGCGACGAGGACTACGTCATCATCGACACCGCCGAGTACGCGATCCCGGGCCTGGACGACGACTTCCGCGTCATCGTGTCGCCGTGGATCCTGTCCGTGCTGACCACCGACCGCCTCGCGCGCAATTACGAGCTGGTCACCAAGCACAACCTCAAGTACCGCCGCTACTACCACCAGTTCGACTACTAAGAGCTGGCCGCAGGGCCGATATCTTGGCTGGTTGATATCTCGACCCTACACAAGGGCGTCCGCATTCGCGCGGGCGCCCTTTTTGCGTTGCCGTCGGCGCAGGGTGTCCTCGGCGGAAATCTCATCCCGGAATTTCGGCTCAGAGTGGGATGCGGTTTCCGGATGCGTCCCATTCTGAAGCCCCGAAACGGGACGCGCTTTCCGCTTGGGGTCCGATCCGGAAAGCTCATCCCGTTCCGAGCATCAAATCCGGGACATGCTTTCCGCGCTCCGCCCCTTGCAGAAAGCGCGTCTCCTTCCAAACACAAATCTTGCGGTACAGCTTCTGCAAAGACGCGAAGTGGCCGCTGACAGCAAAGAGGGGCTGCCGAGACAATGCCCGACGGCCCCTCCCCTCATAACTTGCTATCGATGCCAATCGCCACAAGGGCGCGGCTGCCTACTTGCTGATCGCGCCCGTCATATAGATAAACTGCACGCGATTTATATGTCCGCCCTGCTCGCCGTTGACAAAGTCCGTCGGCGTAAAGCCGGGGTTGAGCATTTCCTCGATCTTGTCCTTAACGGTGTCGATGACCTGAGTATCGAGATTGCTCGTTCGGTCGGTAAGCTCCTGCATGCCGTTGCCGAGCTCGGATGCGCCGCTGGCAAGCGTACCTGCACCCGAGGAGAGAAGATTCATGCCGCTAGCAAGGCTAGCAGCACCTGTCTTGAGCTGCGCCGCACCGTTGTTGAGCTGTGATGCGCCGTTGGCAAGCGCGGGCGTGGCACCGTTGAGCTGCTGTGTGCCCGCAGCAAGCTGGTCGGTGCCCGCGGCAAGAGCCGCGGCGCCATCGCTCAGCTGACCCGCGCCCGTTGCTGCAGAGCCAACACCGGCGACAAGACCGGGGTTCACGGCCGTGGGGTTTGCCGGGTTGATCGCGCTGTTCATATAGGCGATGGCTCCGGCCAGGCTCAGCTGTTGGCCATCCTGGACAGTGGTGTAGCCCTGAATGGCGCTATCGAGCGCGGTGACGGCACCCTGGGCGCCGCCCTGGGCGCCGGCCGCCTGGGCCAAAGTCGTAACCTGATCGGTAAGCGTGCCAAACATGGACTCGGCACCCTTAAGGCCCTGCGACACCTGCGTGTTAAGACCCTGCGCGCCCGCAACGGCATTGGATGCAGAATCGAGAAGCGCGGTAAGACCCGTCGCATCGGCGCTCGATGCCGCCGTGGCGGCGGCACCCGCGCTGGTAGCAGCACTGCCGGCACTTGCGGTGGCGGCATCCAGCTGTGCCGTAGCCTCGCTTAGCTTGGCTGCCGCAGCCTTGGCGGAGTCGAGATCGGCCGCGTTATCCAGCGCGTCCTGAGCATCGGCGACCGCCGCCTTGGCAGCGGCAATAGATGCAACGGTGCTCTCGGCGCCAGCCTTTGCGCTCTCGGCGTTAGCCTTTGCCGCATCGTTGCCCATGGCGCTCGCGGCCTGCTTTGCCCCGCCGAGCGCCTGCTGTGCACCGGCAAGGTACTGCCCCTCGCCGCTGAGCGCCGCCGTAAGACCCTGCGGCCCGTACAGCGCGCTGTAGGCGTTGCCCGACGTAGCGGTCACGGCGTCCTGGGCCGCCTTGGCCGCAGCCTGCGCCTTGGCAAGGTTTGCCTCCTGAGCCTGCTTGCCCAGCGTCAGCGCGTCGACGTACGTATCGGACCCAGCGGCAATTCCACTTATGCCGCCCGAGATCTGCTGTGCGCTCCCCTGCAGCTTGGAAAGGCCCGCCGAAAGATCGGACGCACCGCCCTTAAGCTGCACGGCACCGGCATTAACCCCCTCGGCACCGGCATTAAGGTTGCTCACGCCTTCGACCAGCGTGGGGACCTGCGCGTTGAGCTGACTCGTACCCGCCGCGAGCGCAGCGGCGCCACTGGACAGCGTGCCGGCACCGGTATTGGCCGTGGCAAGCGAGGCCGCGAGCGTCTTGACACCGTCGGCAACCTGGCCAGCACCGCTATTGGCCGTAGCAATACCGTTGGAGAGCTCCACGAGCTGGCTCGTATCCATGCTGCTCGAGTCCACATCGATGGCAAGATTCAGCGGCACGCCGACAATCTGCCAGCCATCAAACTCAAAATCCTCAACATCGGTCGTAATGGTGTAGTCTCCGGTGCTGCCGGGAATCACCATGTAGGTAAGCTGCGTGTTGGAGCCGTTGGCAGCAACCGTGGCGCCCTCAGCCTCAATATCGTGTGCCTCGGCATCCTTAAGCTGACCGGTAATCTGAACCAGGTAGTTATCGGCATAATCGCCACCGGTATAGTCGTCATTCTTTTCGACCTTGAGCTTCATGGTGAGCTTGCCGCTCTTGCCCGCCAAATCCTTGGCGTCGATATCGCGGCCATCGAGCTGGTATGCCACGGTGACGTTCCACGGCATCTGAGTGTTCTTGTCCAGATCGCCCTGGTAGACAAAGTCCTGCACTCCCTGGCCCGTAACGGCAACCGACCCGCTGTCGTCCGTTAGTTTTTGAGTCGTCGATAGGTTGGTCACTTTGTTATAGGTGCCGGCATCGTCGATCTTGACGCCCTTATTGGCCTCGAAGCTATTGACCACGTAAACACCCGTGCGATTGCCGTCGGCATCGGTTTTGACGTATACGACCTGGTTTTTCTTATATCCCGGCGTGCTGTTATCGGAGTCCGTCGCCATCTGTTCACTCGTAGCCGAGGCAGCGCTCGTCGACCCTACGCCGTCGGCGAACACAACGGCACCGGGAACGGTAAGGGCCACGGTCAGACCGGCGGCAAGAGCGAGCGCAGCGATGCGCTTATGGGGACGACGTACAAGATCGCGTTGGGCTTTGAGCTCTTTCGAAGCGGTATCAGTGGTATGGGTATGCATTGCGGTATTCCTTCCAACTGCTTTGTAAAACGTTACTGAGCGGAGCCGTCCGCAGCCGATGCCTCGGTGGTATCCGAAACCGGATCCTGGGCATCCTTGGGCAAAAAATGAGCTTTGAGCGTGGTCTTGCCGATGAGGCCATCGAGCACATACAGGAAACCCGGCAGCGCAAAGAGTACGGCGACTAGGGAGATGCTCACGCCGACGCCCAGGAACCAGCCGATCTGCTTGAGCACGCCGTGGCTCGAGATCGCATGGATCAGGAAGCCACTGATTAGCAGAACCGATCCAGAGGTCAAAACAGGAATCGTGCAAGCTTCCATGGTCTCGAGTAGCGCTTCGCGCTTATGCATGGTCACGCGGTCCTCACGATAGCGGTCAGCAATCAGGATGCCGTAGTCGACGGCAACGCCCAGCTGGATGGAGCTCACAATTAAGTAGGCGAGGAAGAACTCGTGCATACCGGTGTAGAGCGGTGCAGCAAAGTTGACCCAGATCGAGGTCTCAATCACGAGCACCAAGATGATCGGCAGGCTCAGCGACTTGGTGGCCAGCAGCAAGACCGCGAACACGGCCACGACGGCGATGAGGTCGACCTTGCCCTTATCGACGGTGATGGTGTCCTTAAGGTCGGTGGTGCTCACGCCCTCGCCGGCGAGCATTGCCTTACCCGGATAATGTTTGTCCGCGATACAACGAATCTTCTTGACCAGCTTAAATGTACTCGGACCCTCGTAGGGCGCGGTAACCGTGAGCACCAAACGGCTGTAGTGCTCTCCCTCCACCAGATCGAGCGTGTCCTTTTCGGCCATGTCCGTGGGGATATAGGGACTCGCAACGTCAACATAGCTCTGGATGGACTTGACCTCGGGGAGCGCCTTGAGCTCATTGGAGAGTGCCTGCTCCTCGCTCACCTCTCCACGGGGAACGAGCACAACGTAGGTATCGGAGTTGCCAAAGACCTCCTTGACCTTGTCCATATCCTGACCAAGCCGCGTATCCGAACCAAAAATGTGCGAAGTGCCGTAGTAGTACGTGATATCGCTGGAGGTCGATGCCACACGCGCAGGGTAAACCACGGCGAGGATCACGACGGCAGCGGGGATACAGACCTTGAGCACCAGACGGGCGAACTTACCCAGCGGCGGGACAAAGGGCCTGTGCTGCGATTTTTGCACAAAGCCATCGAACTGAACGAACATCGAAGGAACAAAGGTAAAGACCGATACCAGGCTGATGGCGATACCCTTTGCAAGGGCAAGACCAAGGTCGGGGCCGATCTTAAACTGCATGGCGGCAAGCGCGATAAAGCCGATGCAGACCGTGCAACCGCTCGAAAACACGGCGACCGAGGACAGACAGCACGACTGCACCATGTCTTCGGCAACGCTGCCGTGGCGGCCACGCTCCTCGTTAAAGCGGTGCAGCAAAAAGACCGAGAAGTCCAGCGCGATGGCAACCTGCAAAATGGAGCCCGCAGAGTTGGTGACAAAGCTAATCTCGCCAAAGATGAGGTTGGTGCCCCAGTTGATAAACACCGAGACGCCCAGGCCCAGCAGCACCAGGATGGGTTCGGCCCAGCTGGTAGTCGTGATGACCAGAATCACGAAGATAATCGCTATGACAGCGACCGTGATAATGCTGATCTGCTGCTCGGTCGATGTGGTGGCGAGCGCGTTAGACATGGCCGAGCCCGTAATGGCGCCCTCGTCGCCCACGATATCTCGAATAGCGTCGGTTGCCTCGATCTCCTTTTCGGAATTAACCGTCACCGTAAACAGGGCGTTGTTCTTTTTGTAATAGGTCTCAACGGTGTCTTTGTCTTGCGTGGCAAGCGGCTGATCGATATCTGCCGCGTCGTCAAGCCATAGGACCTCCTCGACGCCGTCGACCTTTTTGATTTTGTCCTTGTATTTGAGCGCCTGAGCGATCGAGACATTGGGCACCATAACGCGACAGTTGGGAATGTCACCCTCAAACTCATCACCCATGGTATTCAGAGCGACGGTCGACGCCGCTTCGTCGGGCAGATAGCTCGTAATGTCGTAGTTAACGCCTACAAACTGGCGCAGGAACAGGCATACCAGTGCTGCCACCGCATAGAACGCGATGATGGGTTTGCGGTGCTTCACGACCCATCGAAATAGCTTCTCTTTCAACCTCAATCCTCCATAACGCTCAGCCTATGTTTTGCTCTTTGTTATATTCCACATTTGGTAGTTATACAACATGTGTAGGATAAAGGCGCCATAAAGATATGCGATTGACGCGGTCCCGGAGCCAAAACAGCCGCTGCAGAAGCAGTTCGGAAAGTCCTCAGCGGAAACTGCATCCCAGTTTTTAGACGAAAAACGGGATATGGTTTCTGGTTGGCCTAGATAATCGTCAGATTTAGCTGAGCGTCTGCCCCTATGTTTCCAAATGAATACGGTGTGAGCTGCGGACAAGGATTTTCCCCGCAAGCACTCTAGTATGCTAAAGTACCCAAAAGACCGGCGGAGCTATGCCGGTCGTTTGTTCTGTATGCAACACAGCATGAGGAGGCTCACCAGATGACGGCCACACCGTGGGGATTCCGGGACATATTGCCCGAGGAGGCTCAGGCGCGCGAGGAGAT
>CABRFW010000033.1 GCA_902470265.1 uncultured Collinsella sp. | reverse complement strand
GAATCGTAAAAGTCGTACCCTTTCCAAGCTCCGACTCCACGGATATGTAGCCATGATGACGCTCGACAATCTGCTTGGTCACGGCGAGGCCCACGCCCAGACCGCCCGCCTCGCGGGCGCGACTGGCGTCGGCACGCCAAAAACGACCGAAGATGCGCGACAGGTCTTCCTTGGCGATTCCAATGCCCGTGTCCGAGACCGCAATATCGACGTGTTTACGGTCACTGAGCACCGACACCACGACCCATCCGCCCTCGGGGGTATAGCGCATGGCATTACTCATGAGGTTGATGACGCATTGCGTGATCATGTCGGGATCGGCCTCGACAACGTCATCGTGACCCTGCGTCTCATCTGCAAAGCGCAAACGCAGGTCACGGTCGGCAAACAGGCGCTCCTGGCCATTCACAATCGAACGCACAAACGGCACCATGTCCACCGGCTCCAGGTTGAGCGGCGCGGTACTGTTTTCCATGCGCGACAGGTCGAGCATCTGCTGCACCAGACGGGCCAGGCGACGCGTCTCGGAAGCGACCGTCTCCAGATGCTCGTCATCGGTGGGGTACACGCCATCTTGCATAGCCTCGACCGTTGCCAGCATTGCCATGAGCGGCGTGCGCAGCTCATGGGCAACATCAGAGGTCAGGCGCTTCTCGTGCTTCATGTCCTTCTCGAGTGAGGTGGCCATCTCGTCGAAGGTCTCTCCCAGCTGATCGATCTCATCATCGCCGCGCAAGCCCGTACGAGCGGACAGGTCTCCATCGCGAATCTGCTTGGCGGTGCTGGTAATACGATGAATCGGCTTGGTGAGCATGCGCGACATGAGCGCTCCGATAACGACCGAGATGCAGACGGCCACAACCGCGGCAAGGGCCATGGCGTTAAAGGTCTTCTCTCTGAATGCTGAGTCTGCCCTGGTGAGCAGGGCATCGGAGCCAATCGCCCACAATTTGACCTGACCCACGTGCTCGCCGGAGGATGTCACGATCTCAACGTTGGCAACGCTATTGGAATCGGTGGGAGCAGACGAGACTGGGCTGTGCGACGCCTTCTTTCCGCTCGTACCGTCGGTTGTCACCTGATTTTCGCGTACATCGGCAGTAGCGCTTGCCGAGGGCCACGAGTCGTCGTAGACGATGACGCCCTTTTTATTGACGACCTGCATACCCAGATCGTCGGACACCAAGCTCGATGTCGCGACCGTACGCAGCTCCCCCGCGGTCCAAGAACCGTTTTCCTCATATGACGTTGCCAACTTTTCGGCAGCGGAATTGGCGATTTCGACAATATTGGAGCGCGTGTAATCCGTAAAAACCGTGCCCCATACAACGGAGACTACGCCCACCAGCACCAATACCGTCATGAGCGATGTCAGGGCAAAAGCCAGGGCCATGCGCGAGGGATAGCTCATCGTTGGCCGTGAATCGGAACGAGGCGTGTTCCAACTAGCCTTGGAACCCGCCTCGTTCTCCTGCTTATGCTTTTGCCCGATTTCAAAGCGCGCAGGTGTCATATGTGATTTCCTTTATTTCTCGTCCGACTTATCGGTCTTGGTCGGAGCCTCGAAGCGATAGCCGACACCGTGGACGGTGTAGAGCCACTTGGGCTTCTTGGGGTCGTCGCCCAGCTTGGCGCGAAGGTTCTTCACGTGGCTGTCGATGGTGCGCTCGTAACCCTCAAAGTCGTAGCCGAGCACCTTCTCGACCAGCTCCATGCGGTTGTAGACGCGGCCGGGGTGACGGGCAAGCGTGGTGAGCAGCTTGAACTCGGAAGCCGTCAGGTCGACTTCCTTGCCCTCGACCAAAATCTTGTGGCCCGAGATGTCAATGACCAGATCGCCAAAGTCGAGCACCTCGACGGCCGGCTCATCGGCCTGGTGGGCACGGCGGAACAAGGCGCGCACGCGCGCGACAAGCTCGCGCGGCGAGAACGGCTTGATCAGGTAGTCGTCGGCACCGAGCTCGAGACCGATAATACGGTCCTCGATCTCGCCCTTGGCCGTCAGCATAATGATGGGAACATCCGAGGTGTCGCGAATGGTGCGGCAAACGCGCTCGCCGGGAATCTTGGGGAGCATGAGGTCGAGCACGACCAGGTCGAACTGATGCTTCTCGAACTCCTCGATAGCGGACTGGCCGTCGCCCACGCCCACAACCCAATAGCCCTCGCGCTCGAGATAGGCAGCGACAGCGTCACGGATTGCCTTCTCATCCTCGACCAGCAGAATCTTTTTTGCATCTGAAGCCATAACACGGCCCCCCTGTCTCAATTAGCTAAGAACAAGCTCATTTTAACGCACCTGAGCCCACCGGGTATCGCATGGGTGCGATAGCTCGGCGGGCGGTACTCATAGTCACAACGCGCTTATTCCCCTGTCGACGCCTTTTTAACCCCTCGGAGACTAAAGAGAGAACAAGCGAGCGGTAACCGTCTCGGGAATCCCCTGACTGTTACGCACCGTTGCGTACGTTAAGAACGAGCTCGATTTACCCGCCGTAGCAGGATAATCGCCATACTCCAAGGCTCGGTCGGGCGACAGAAGCGAGCCGTAGGTCTTAGCCGAAGTGTCAATCAAAAAATGCGACGCCTGAACTTTAACCAGGTATTTATTTTTCCTTCCCGCGGCGCACGCGAGCGGCTCACGCGAAAGGAAGAGGTACGGCCCGCCCTCGCTACCGATATAGGTGCCCATATTGCCCAAGCTACCCACACCGCTATACGTCGCCTCAATGGAGAACACGAAGGTGTCGCCCATATACACGGCCTCGAAAGGCGAAACCGACGAAGGCAGCACCAGCTGAGCTCGCTTCGTGTTGTTGCCGTCAGTCAGGTCGATCGCCGTCATACCGTAATAGACGCCCTCATCATTGTGCACGCGGGGCGAGATGGTCAGGATGCCGTCGCTCACACGCGGGGCGGATGCGAAACGGCCCGTCGACTTCCAAATAGTCTCAGGCTTGGACTCGCTGGGCGACTGACGGTAGCAGTACGAATCGTTACTCGTCTTGGTGCCGCCGGACGAAGGCATCTTATACCAGATGACCGACGACCCATACGCTGTGAAGAGCGGCGGATCGTAGTTTTCGCCACCGCGGTCGAGCTCGACAGCGTTGCCGGTAAGGGAGGAGCCTGCAAGGTTTTGCGCATAGAGTTTCCAGGACGCATTGGCAAAGTTCATCTCGACCCACGCGAACACGCCATCGCCCGCGCGAACGTCGTAAAACGCATAACCGGTTCCCTCAATGGGATCCTCAATAAGTGTGGTAAGCGAGCCATCGCCTAGGTTGAGCACACCAAGCGTATTGGCATGCAGGGCAGAAGCGGGCGCCATCATCGCGGCAGCGTAGTCGCCATCGCAGTAGTACAGCAGCGTGCCCAGCGGCAGCGTCCACGAGGCCGCAGGCTCAAGATCGATATCGACAGCTTCGTACTCATCGGTGATCGAGACAATCTTCGAATCGTCCTTGATAACCTGCGGCTCGCCAGCGGCGTCATCACTCGTGCCCGTTTTTTTCGAGCAACCGGCCAGTACGGCAGCAGCACCGGTAGCGGCGCCACCCAGCACAAAACCTCGACGCGTTATTCCATTCTTAAAGCGATCAGCGATGCTCATTAGGCGATCTCTGCGCGAGCGGCCTCGATAGCGCGCGTAAGCTGATCGGCGCAAGAGGTCTTTTTCATACCGCAGGTATTACCGGCGAGAACCTCGATTACGCGATCGGCGGGAGCGCCTTCGACCAGCCTGGAGATGGCCTTGAGGTTGCCATCGCAGCCGCCGGTAAACTCGACGCCCAGCACCTTGCTGCCATCGTCAGAGAGATTGAGGTGAATATTGCGAGAGCATACACCCTGAGGCTTGTAGTCAAAACTAATCATTGAGATCCCCTCTCAGAAAGATATTTCAGACGTCTATTATCCCCGCCTGGACCGACTTATTATCGCAAGCACCGATTCAACATCCTACGATGCTTGGACTGGCGGGGGCAAGATTAGCAGTCCGCACCCTGTACGTGGACCATGCGCTTCTCCCGATACATATTGTGGTCGGCGACGCGATATACATCGGCCAGCGTATTTCCAGCCGTCTCGACGGTCGCCACGCCAATCGATGCGCTGACCGTCAGGGTCTCATCGCTTACCGCGGCAAGACCGAGACGAAGATCCTGTTCCAGCCCGAGCGCAGACTCGTTGTCAGTATGGGGGCAAACCAGCAAAAACTCGTCGCCACCAACACGCATCGGCAGGTAATCCGCACCAGCCACCCGCCGCAGCACGGACGCCGTCCGTCGCAGCAGTTCATCCCCCATCTCGTGACCATAAATGTCGTTGGTCCGCTTGAGATAATTACAGTCCACCATAATCACGCTCACTGGCAAGTCCTCGTTTACCAGGCTATCTCCACGCGATTCCAGATAGTTGCGGTTGCGAAGCCCCGTCAGTTTATCTTGGTATGACAGCTCCTCGGCATGCTTGACCATCGATATGTTGTGCGTCGCCACGACGACCGAATCCAACCGGCCTTGCTCATCGCGATGCTGGGGGACAACCTGTAGCGAGTACCAAGTGCCTCGACAATCTCGCACCTCGGCAGCCAAGTACGGTACGCCCTCCATGCGTTCACGAAGCGTACTTATATCTACGAGCCCCACAACCGCTTCGCGGCTTTCGGGGCTCACGATATCCCGGCAGACCGTGTCCATAAAGTCATATGCCTCGCTATGCTCGGCAAACATCTTCGCTATCGCCGGCGACATATTGATTCCCTCGATCTCGAGGGTGTCAAGATGCAAAAGGAAGGTCGAATCGTAGATGGCGCTTATGGCATTGATAATGCCGAGCTGTTTATCCTTTTCGACCAAATTGCGGTGGTCAGCGATATTTCGAGCCAACAGTACCACGACCCAAAACGCAAGGCACACCAAGACGCCGACGGCGACAAATGAAATCCTGTCAGACATGACCTCAGATTTGGGATATAGCGCAAACAGGCGGTAGTCCTTATATGCCGCACGCACGGCATATAAGGTGGTCCCCCGATAATCGATACGTGTTACGCCCTCGTCTTTCCAGTCAATTCCGCTATCGGCGAGAAGCCGGGCAAGGGTTATATCGATGGTCGAATCGTTTGAAGAAACGATTTGCGCATCGCGCATCACAAGCACTGTTGGACTCTGATGGAACGTGTTGTTCACAAGGACGTCGGCGATCGTGTATGAATAGTCATCGGCGGGCTCAGCCGCAAGGGATCGATACCCCAACGCCACCCCATCACCGTATGGAACGGCACTCACGGCAAAGTCGACACCGCGGCGCTCGACAGCGGTCGAGTAGGAAACTTTGGACCCTCGATACATCGATGCGATCGACGAACAGGCCAGCTCCTCTCGCCACAGCATGAGTGGATCGCGGCCGTCGATATCGTAATGGGCGACCATATGACCATCGGCGTCCATGACCAACATTCCCGAAAGGCTCTCGGTATGGACATATTCCTCGACCAGATCGTCGTTGACTTCAAATCGATCAGGCGGCAAGAACGTCGCAAACGACTCGAGCGCCGCATCCAAATTGTGCGTCGCCTCGGTTTTTCTTCCCTGTTCATATCGGTCATATTTTTCGCAGGCATTTTTTAAAAACACCATGGTTTCCTGGCCGAACCCAAGCGTTTTATCAAGGCAGCGATGCGTGCCGACTATATAGAGCAGACTCAGTAGGGCAACGCTGGCCACGATGCCGATGCCCACTGCGGCTAAACTCTTTCGGCGAAAGCGGCGCTCGTCATTTGTCATGATTCCGTTCCTTGCCGCCTGTCGTCGCTCCTGCTTTGTAATTGTCCACAATGTGCTCTATCGTGCCGTCTCGATCCATGTCGGACAGTGCGGTATCGAGGTTTTTGACGTACTCCCCCTCATAGCTATCATCAAACGCGACGCCCAGGTCAACCGTCATAACGTTGCCGGCGAACACACGATAAACGCCAGGATACTGGGCAACGAGTCGATCAAGCGACTGAACGTCCGCCATCCAACAGTCGACATACCCTTTGGCGAGGGCGGCTTTGCAGAGTTCGGCAGAACCATACGATTTGATTTGCACGTCCGGCGAGATATCCAGATCCCCTGCGAGCAATCGGCGTTCGCTCACCGAGCCCGCAATCACCGCAATGGTCTTGCTTCCATCGAGATGCGCCAAGGACTTGATGCCACTCGTTTTCTTGGCGGCGACCGAAACCGTCAGGGTCAAATACGGCTCAGTCCAGTAATACTTATCCTCACGATAACAGGGAGAATAGTCGCACCACAGGCAATCGATATCGCCGTTTTTGAGTAGGCGATCGCGGTCATTCCAAGATATGTCGACAAACTGCGGCTTGAGCCCCGCACGCTCACACGCCTCGCGGGCGATATCGATATCGATACCGGCGTAATCGCCTGTGGTATCGACATATACATAGGGGTCGTTATCCGTAACGCCAATTTTGAGCACAGGGAGATCCTCGTCAGCCGTACTCGGCGAGGAAGAACTATTTCGATCGGTATACGTCAGGACAGCCGTACAGGCAGCAACAAGAACTATGAGCGCGAACGAGACGATGACGACTCGTTTAATACGTCTAGGCACGCGCCTCTTTTCATCGAAATGGCAGTAGAGGTTCATTTTATTACCGGGAGCTGCCGCAGCAGCGAAAAAAGCGCCTCACCCAAGATGGGCAAGGCGCCAAAGGTTGAAATGCATCCGCGAGCGGTCGAATTAGGTTAACCCTACTCGAAGCTCAGCTGCTCCCGAATGCACCCCGACCGCTGCCTCGTTCAGGCCGTTGGCGCCGACCGCGTATCTGGCGGTTTCCGACGCGCCGCACTGCACGCGACACACGGGCTGAAGTCTTTAACGTAAAAGCCCCGTTGGTAAAACGAGTTACCAACGGGGCTTGGACTGAAAGGTCGCGCTTAAACGAGAGGGCGCCCTAACACTCGAGACGTTTGCGCATAAGCGCGAAGGCAATCAGCGAAGCGCCGACAACGGTCATAATAAAGGCGACGGCAAGGGTTTGGTCGCCCGTGTTGGCGAGCGCACCCTTAGTAGTCTTAGCGGACGTTTTGGTTACCTTGGTCGTCGTCTGCTGACCGGGTTGGGACGGCGTCACGGGCTGCGCAGGCTGAGCCGGCTCCCCCTTGGCCTCCTCGCCCGTCACCACGTACGTCGAGAAGTGGCTCGTGCGGAAGCAGAGGTAGTCGCCCTCGGTCCACGTATCCATAGCCTGAGTGGAACCATCCTCGGCAACGTAGAGCACCTTGAGATTGGTGAGCGCCTTCATGGCGGCAGTCATCTTGACACGGACGATGAAGGACATGCCTTCGTAGTCCTCGATAACCTCGCCGTCCTTGAGAAGCTTGATATCGAGCTTATCGGCAACCTTGGTAGTCCCCTGCTCAAGGCCGGAAATCGTAGCATTGGCGGCATCGGTAAGATCCGTCGGTTCCTCGACCACAAGAGAGATGCTGTTGTTCTGGGCAATGCCGGCAGCGACATTGTTCTCGGCGCTTACGCTAACGTCCGTTCCGTTGCTACCCGCAACGCCTGCAATGGTCTTTGCCGCTACGATAACGGCGCAGGTCGCGGTTTTGTCGCCACAGGTGGCGGTAATCGTGGCGGTACCGGCCTTAAGCGGCGTCACGACGCCGTCTTTGACCGTGGCGATCGACGAGTCGCTGGAGGTCCAGCTCACCGTCGTATCGTCTGCATCGGCAGGACTCACCGTTGCGGAGAGCTTTGTGGAGGCATCACCGACGGTAAAGGACAGGCTCGTCTTGTTGAGCTCAACCTTTTGGGCGGGATTGGTCACGGTCACCGAAACGGTCTGGGAGAGCGACCCTGCAGTGATGACAAAAGAACCAGAACCGGTCTTGAGGGCGGTAACGGTGTAGGAGCCATCACCGTTGTCGACAACCTTAAACGCCTTCGAAGCGCCCGTGTCATCCAGAGCAAGATTGGTCTCGTCGACCTCACCCGCAAGGGTTCCAGCAAGAGAAACCTTCACGGTGCCCTCTTCGCCCTTCTTGAGGCCGAGGACGCTCTGGTCGACCGTAAGGTTCGTTGCGGGATTAGAGACGGTCACCGCGCAATCCTGAGAATAGGTGCCGTCTTCAGTCGAAACGGTGATGGTTGCGGCGCCCTTGGAGACAGCCGCCACCTTTCCGGTTTGATCGACTGTAGCGACACTTTCGTTGCTGGACTTCCAGACAATCGTCTGGTTAGCCTCCGCGGGAACGACCGCCGCCTTAAGCTGCTCGGTTGCAGCGCCCACAAGCACGACCTTCTGCTTATCGAGCGTGATGCCCGTAGCAGGCTGAATAACCGTCACCTTGCACGTGGCGCTATGCTCTCCGTCCTCAGTGGTGACGGTAATCGTAGCAACACCTGCCTTGACCGGGGTCACGACGCCGTCTGCAACCGTGGCGACCGTAGGATCGCTCGACGACCAGGACAAGTTCTTGTTCGTTGCATTATCGGGCTCAACCGCTGCGGTCAACGTCGAGGGCTCACCGCCCACAGCAAGCTTAAGGTTTGAAGCGCTGAGCTTGACGCCCGACACCTTTACAACCGGAGTGGTTACCGTAATCGCATCCGTGGTTGCAGAGACCCCATCAACCGTTGCCGTGATCGTGGCATCACCGTCACCGACAGCGGTAACAAGACCGTTAGCGTCGACGGTAAGGACGCTCTCGTTGGAAGAGGACCAAACAACTTGGCTGGCCTTGTCATCAGGGGAGACCTTTGCCTTCAGCTGCTGAGTCGTGCCTTTATCCATGGAGGTTGAGTAGCTGTCCGCAATGGAAACCGCAGTCTTTGCAGGCTCCTCGCCAGGCTTGACAACATGAACGGTCATCGTGTCGCAGAGACGACCACCCAAGTACATTGAAACCGTTGCATCGCCGTAACTATGAGGCACTAAATACCCCAAGTAACTGCCACCACTAAACATCGGTCCTTTTACCTCGAGGACATCCGGATTATCTGAAGTGAAAGAATACTTTGCGCCGGCATAGGAGTCCATCAATTCCTCAGCGCTTTTACTCAGCACGCCCTTTGGATATTCAAACCCCCTGTCACATTCCAGCCAAAGCCAATCTTTGGATATACTATCTGAACTGACCTCACAGGGAAATGTATAATCGCTCGACACAAACTTAGCCTTCGAAAGGCTCACTTCCGCAGGGTCGACAACCTCTATCTCAAAGGGATGGTCATTGCCAAGGCCATCACGAGCATGAGCCTTAACGGTGCCAGGCTTTATTGCCTTAAACGAGTTTTCACCACCGATAAGCTCAACGACATCGTTGCTTTCCAGAGAATAGGTTACAGCGCCAAAGTCCGCACCCCAATGTGCGCGCTGGCATGCCTTCAGTACTTCATTTGGAGAAACGTTGAGAATGGCAGTCAGATAATAGCTGTCCCCAACCAGCATCTTTTGCTTTTTGTTCCCACGCTCATTGAATCCGGGCTCCTGATTCTCGGTTACAACATCACATAGCTTCTTCGTCTCAACTTCACCGTTGCAATAGTCGACAAGAACCTTGGCCTCTTTAGCATCTTTCGACAACGCCTCGAGTTGCAAAGAAGCGCTTAGCTCGGAAGTTCCATATGATGAATAATTCGAATTCACCCTTGCCTGGACTTTGGAATCCTTTGAGGGGTCTTCCTTAATAACAAAATATGTGGCCGCACGGCTCTCGTCCACGGGACGAACGTCAACTCTCCCCTCTAGTAATGCATAATGCGTGTTCCCGCATTTTTGCGGACAATCATCCGTGTAACCCAGCGTTGCGGTGTTTGTTGTCGCACCAGATTGGTCGTAAGAAACGAAACTGACCTTAATTGGATTGACTTTAGCCACACTTTTAATCTTAAGAGAACCGTTTAAACTCTCGTCGGTCTTGCTCTTCAGGGTTATAGTCGTTGTGCCAACTTTGGTGGGGCTAATTGTCAATACCCAACTATGTGACTCATAACTTACCTTAGCGATATCCTCGTCAGACGATGTGATATCGATATCGCTAGGGTCAATGTGCGCCCATTCGTGATTTTTATTAAAAAAGGAAAGCCTTCCTTTCACCGTCTGTCCAACAGCGACATCAAATTCTGACCACACATCGCCTGTAGACGAATCGTATGGGAGAAACGATGCACCCATGGAACCGTCCTGCGACTCCAGCATGACAGCATCCGCATGCGGAGCGGCCACCGTCAGCCCAAACGTTGCCGCCGTTAAAGCAACACAGATGCCTGTGGCTATCCTCCAAAACCCTTTTCTCATTCCCCTAAGTCCAATCTCTCGTGAAAAAACGCAGTATTCTCCCACACCTTAAAATTGGCTTAAGGATACCCCCCCCCGACAGTTACCGGCAAGGTAATGTTTGTCAGATGTCTCAAATTATCGGCAAGCAGCACAGTTGACGCGCATATATCGCTGACGTCCAGCTTTCTAGGTGCGCTCATGCACAAGCCCCGCTGGCAGAGCGAACTGCGAGCGGGGCTTGTGTTGGAAAGTCGCACTCGAACGAGGGCCGCGGAGAATTGATCGATTTGACTACCTCCCCGATCGGTCAATTAGAACTCGAGCTGCTCCAGGCGATCGAAGACCGTGTCGATGCGGGTGAGGAAGTCCCACGGGTCAAAGATCTCGTCGAGCTTCTCCTGGCTGACGGTGCAGCGCGGATCGGCCTCGAGGCGCTCCTTAAAGGTAGGACCGGAGACGCAATCCTGCACCTCGTGCCACGTGGCCATGGCGTTTTCCTGCACGATGGCATAGGCATCCTCGCGGGTGATGCCTGTATCGACGAGAGCCAGCAGCACCTTGGAGGAGAAGATGAGGCCGCGGGTCTTGTTGAGATTGGCCATCATGCGGGCAGGGTACAGCTGCAGGCCGTCGATGACGCGGATGAGGCACTGGAACATGTGGTCAAGGGCGATGAAGCTATCGGCCTGGGCGACGCGCTCGGCAGAGGAGTGCGAAATGTCGCGCTCGTGCCACAGGGCAACGTTGTCGAAGGCGACCTGGGCGTTGGACTTGACGATGCGCGAAAGGCCGCAGACCTTCTCCATAGTGATGGGGTTGCGCTTGTGCGGCATGGCGGAGCTGCCCTTTTGACCCTTGCGGAACGGCTCCTCGGCCTCGAGCGTATCGGTCTTCTGCAGGTTGCGAACCTCGGTCGCAATGCGCTCGCAGGTAGCTGCCGTGGTAGCGAGCACGCCGGCAAGGTAGGCGTGGTGGTCACGGCTGATGACCTGCGTAGACAGCGGATCGTGAACCAGACCAAGGTGCTCGCAGACATACTCCTCCACGAACGGCTCGATGGAGCTGTACGTGCCGACAGCGCCCGAGATGGCACCGAAGGCGACGTTCTTGCGGGCATCCTCAAGACGGTCCAAATCGCGCTTGAGCTCCCAAGCCCAAGAGCCAAACTTCATGCCGAAGGTCATCGGCTCGGCGTGAATACCGTGAGTACGGCCGGCGCAGAGCGTGTTGCGCTCCTCGAAGGCACGGCGCTTGCAGATCTCGCCGAGCTTCTTGACGTCCTCGATGATAAGGTCGCAAGCCTGAGTAAGCTGATAGCACAGGGCCGTATCACCCAGGTCGGAGCTGGTCATACCATAGTGAACCCAGCGGCTAGGCTTGGGCTCGCCCTCGGGAACATCGGCGTCGATATATTCCTTCATGTTGGTCAGGAAGGCGATGACATCGTGGCGCGTGACCTCCTCGATCTCGTCAACCTTCGCCTTCTCAAAGTCGGCGTGGTCGCGGATCCACTGGGCCTCTTCTTTGGAAATACCGATCTTGCCGAGCTCCGCCTGAGCCTCGCAGGCCAGGACCTCAATCTCCTGCCAAATGGCGTACTTGTTCTCGAGGGAGAAGATGTGTCCCATCTCCGGGCGGGTATAGCGATCGATCATAGCGGCTCCTTTTTGGT
>CABRFW010000032.1 GCA_902470265.1 uncultured Collinsella sp. | reverse complement strand
TCTCGGAAGGCACGTGCAGACCTTTCGTCATGGCCTCCTACCTTTCTTTCGGGCCATACTGGCCGAATGTATCAGCGCCCCTCCGTATGGGACGCTGCTTGCTGACAGCTCTAGTTATATCCAAAAACCACCTGCAATTCCACCTCGCCCCCGAACGGTCAGCAAAGTGCGATGAACGGTATATCGCATATGATTCCCCCATGATGCACTTCGGTTCTCTAAAGCAGGTTTTCAAAGGTAAATGTTCTTTTTTCTAAGGAATTAAGCTAGATTGCACAAATATTTTCATGTTTAGGAATTGCATAGCTAAAACGGTTTTCTGCATATATATGTCGTTTGTCCATGATTCAATTTGGATTCGATTATATTCAGCTCGCAATCATTCTTATTCATACATCCTCACCAGTTGAGTATGGATATAGATTGTTTCCAAACGAGTTGGGCAGTTAGTTGCATGCCTTGGCAGCGTAAGAAGTAGGTAAAGATACCGTTCGCGCGATGCGTCCGTGCTACAGGTCGACTAAATTGAGACAATAGTGATTAGTGTTAGGCTACCGTCCCTTGTGGGGACTGAACGGACAGATGCATATGCCGAGCAAAATCGAAAAGAAGCAAGCCGCCGCAAAGCTGCGCAAACCGCCGCGCGACTTCTCGTACACGCAAAACCGAGAGCTCAGCTGGCTACGCTTTGACAACCGCGTGCTCGACGAAGCCTTCGACGAAACCGTTCCGTTATTCGAGCGACTAAAGTTCGTCTCGATCTTCGAGTCCAACCTCGACGAGTTCCTTATGGTGCGCGTGGGCGGCCTGTCCGATCTGGCGGAGCTCAAAAAACAACCTGTCGACAACAAGAGCAATATGACCGCCTCCGAACAGGTCGATGCTGTCATGGCCGAAATGCCCGGGCTCCTTACCCGTTGGGAGTCCATCTTTAAGAGCATCGAGGGCAAGCTCGACACCTTGGGCGTTCACCGCGCCCGCATCGATTCGCTTACGCCCGAGGAGCGCACCTTTGTAACCCGCTACTTCCAGGCCTACGTATCGCCGGTCATCTCACCGCTGGTGATCGACCCGCGCCACCCCTTCCCCAACCTGCGCAACGGCGCGCTCTACCTGGCGTGCGGCCTGGACGGCGTCACCGACGAGGAGAGCCTGCTGGGCCTGATCGAGATTCCCGCCTCGATGAACCGCGTGGTCGAGATCCCCTCGCCCACCGGCACCTACTCCTACATCTTGCTCGAGGACGTCATCCTCGCCTGCTTGGACAGCTGCTTTGGCTCCTATAAGCCGCTGGATCGTGCGCTGATCCGCGTCACCCGCAACGCCGACATCGATCCGGACGGCGAGGGCGTCGAAGAGGAAGAGGACTACCGCCAGCACATGAAGCGCATCCTCAAGAAGCGCCTGCGCCTGCAGCCGGTAGTGCTCGCGGTCTCGGGGTCGCTCGAGAAGGCAACGCTCAAGACTATCCGCAAGGCGCTCGAGCTTTCGCGCCGCTCTGTCTTTACCTGCGATATCCCGCTCAACCTGGGCTACGTCTTCGGCATTGAGGGCAAGATTCCCGAGCACCTGCGCAACGAGCTGCTCTTTACGCCGTTTAGGCCGCAGCCCAATCCCAACATCGACATGACCCGCTCCATCCGCGAGCAGGTGCTGCAGCACGACAAGCTGCTCTTTTATCCCTACGAGGCCATGAACCCGTTCTTGGACCTGGTGCACGAGGCCGCCTATGACCCCGAGTGCATCTCGCTGCGCATCACGCTCTACCGCGTGGCCAAGCAGAGCCGCCTGTGCGAGTCGCTGATCGATGCTGCCGAGAACGGCAAAGAGGTCACGGTGCTCATGGAGCTCCGCGCACGCTTTGACGAGCAGAACAACATCGAGTGGGCCGAGCGTCTGGAAGAAGCGGGCTGCACCGTCATCTATGGTTCCGAGGGCTTTAAATGCCACTCAAAGATCTGCCAGCTCACCTATCGCGAGGGTATGGCGCTCACCCGCCTCACGCTTTTGGGCACCGGCAACTTTAACGAGAAGACGGCCAAACTCTACAGCGACTTTATGCTCATGACGGCCCATCCCGGCATCGGTGAAGACGCCAACCTGTTCTTCCGCAATCTGTCGCTGGGCAACCTGCGCGGCGACTACCGCTTCCTGGGTGTGGCGCCCGTCGGACTGAAACCGCTCATCATGCGCGGGCTTGACCGCGAGATCCAGCGCGCCCTTGCCGGCGAGCCCGCCCGCGTGTTCTTTAAGCTCAACTCGCTGACCGACCGCGAGGTTATCGACAAGATCGCCGAGGCATCGTGTGCCGGCGTGCGCGTAGACATGATCATCCGCGGCATCTCGTGCCTCAAGCCCGGTGTTCCGGGCAAGACCGAGAACGTGCATGTCCGCTCCATCGTCGGACGCTTTTTGGAGCACGCCCGTGTTTACGCTTTTGGCGTGGACTCGGACATGATTTACCTGAGCTCGGCAGACATGATGACACGCAACACCGAGCACCGCGTGGAGATCGCCTTCCCCGTGCTCGACCCCACCTGCCGCGCCCTGGTACACGAGTACATGGGCATGCAGCTGCAGGACAACGTGAAGGCCCGCAGCCTCACGAGCGACGGCACCTGGGTCCCCGTGGAGTGTGCAGAGGGTGAGAAACCCTTCAACTCGCAGGAAGCTCTACTGGAGCGTGCCTATCGCAACGCCGAGGCCGCGCCCGAGCCCGTCATTGAGGCGGAACCTGCCCCCGAGGCCGAGCCGCAGCCAGTAGCACCCAAGGTCCAAGAGGTCCAGGCGACCGTCATTGAGCCCGAGCCTGCACCTGCACCTCAGCCCGATCCGCAGGTCATCAAGCCCGCACCCGAGACGAGCGCCCGTCGCGATAAGCCCGCCGGCAAGACCAAGGCCATCGAGCGCCATCGCCCCGGCCGCGTGCGCATGGGCCTGGGTCTGATCGGCCTGGGTCTTAAGACGCTCATTACAGGCAAGACGAAATAGTCGTTTGTAGAAGCAGTTTGTAGAAGCGCCCCGCATTTGAGGAAAACCTCGGATGCGGGGCGCTTTTCCCTGCTACCATGGTGCGAACAACAACGCGAATGACAGGCAGGAATATGAAGCTCACTATAGAATCGATGACCTACGGAGCCGACGGGCTGGCGCACGCCGACAACGGCAAGGCCGTCTTTGTGCAGGGCGCCGTGGCAGGCGACACCGTCGAGGCCGAGGTCATACAGGACGGCAAGTCGTTCATGCGCGCCCGCACCACCGAGATTCTGGAGCCAAGCCCCGATCGCATTCAGCCTCCCTGCCCCTTCGTGGGCATCTGCGGCGGCTGCTCGTGGGGCAATCTCTCACGCGCGACACAGCTCGCCGCCAAGGAGCAAAACCTGCGTTCCACGCTCGAGCGCATCGGCAAGTTCGCTCCTGAGCAGGTCGATGAGCTGGTGCAGCCCATCCGCCATACCAAGGACGACTGGGGCTACCGCAATAAAATCGAGCTCGAACCGACCGTCGTCAACGGTCGCGTGCGCCTTGGCATGCACGGCGTCGATCCCAGCAAAATCGTGACCGTCGATTCGTGTCCGTTGTTCGACAAACGCTTCCCTAAGGCACTCAAATCGGTCGTCGGCGCGCTCAACTATCTGAGCGGCAGCCACGATCTGGGCCTTGAGCGCGTGGGCATTCGTGCCTCGCGTCGCACCAAGGCGCTCGAGGTCGCACTCTGGACGCCCACGGGTTCCTTCCCGCGCTCGCAGGTCTCCCGCGTGCTGGCGGACGCCGCTCATCCCACGAGCATCGTGCGTGTGATGAGCAAGGGCGAAAAGAAAGCCCGCCGTGTCTCCAAAGTCGAGATGCTCGCCGGCGAGGGCTCGTGGACCGAGAATATCGCCGAAGGCCAGATGCGCTTATCTGCCCCGTCGTTTTTCCAGGTCAATACCAAGGGCGCCGAGATTCTGATTGAGCTCGTTATGGACGCCCTCGACCCGCAGGAAGACGAGCTAGCCGTGGACCTGTACTGCGGTGCCGGCACCTTTACCCTGCCGCTCGCCCGCCGCTGCGACTTTGTCGCCGCCGTCGAGGCCTACGGCCCGGCCGTGCGCGACCTGCGTCGCAACCTGGAGATCAACAAGCTCAATAACGTCGACGTCATCGGCGGCGACGCGGTGCGCGAGTTCCCCGATCAGGACGCCGACGTCTTGGTGGTCGACCCGCCGCGTGCGGGCCTCGCCCCCGAGGCAATCGACCTCATCGCGAGCACGAGTGCCCGTGATGTCGCCTACGTGAGCTGCGACCCGGCGACTCTGGCCCGCGACCTCAAGCGCTTTGTCGAGGAGGGCACCTTCTCCCCCGTCAAGATCACGCCGGTCGACCTATTCCCGCAAACCTTCCACTGCGAAACCGTCGTCCACCTTAGGCGCAACTAGACTGTTTGCCCAAGACCACGCCCGATGATTTTTCTGAGACGGGGATAAAAATAAATTTGCTCCGAATGATTATTTAATCCCCGTCCCGAAATTGAACCGCCCCCTCATTTCTTGAACATTAGAAATGGGGGCTTCTTTATGGACGGGAGAGTCAGGCACGACGCCACGCTGAGGACTCTTGCAGCAGAGCTTTGCGACAGGGGGTACGGGCGCGCCGAAGGCCGGCGGGAGGCCGAAGGGTGCCCGGACCCGGCCGGGGCCGGCGGCGTGCGAGGGCAAGCTCATGCGACGGAGCTGCTGCCGGGGCGCCTGAAGGACGAATTCTACAGGAACCGGACGTGGCGGAGCTTCGAGGAGTTCAAGCGGGACCTCGAAGCCTATACCGTTCACTGGAACAAGAGGAGGAGGCGGGCTAAGCAAAAGGGGCTGACCCCGGAGGAGTTCCGGAATCAGTCCCTATGTGCGGCGTAGGCCGCTAATTGACCCGTCCAAGTATCGGGGCGCAGTTCATTTCAGCGCCGCCCGAGAAAGCTAAACGCCTTCTGGCAGGTTGTCCCGGGCCGAGGGCGGCCACCTTGATCGCCCTCGGCCCTCACCCACCTCAACTGCTCCTCAATTACATGGAGCTGGTCGAGAAGAGGCGCAAGCTAGCGGGCGCCTTCCTCTTCGTCGTTGGGCCGGTAGGTGATGAACTCGATAACAAAGGCCAGGACGGCAGAGACGAGCGAGGCGATGATCGCGAAGATCATGTGAGAGATCCCGGCGCCACCAGGGGTCCCGTCGATGAAGTTGAGCAGGTTGAAGACGCCGAGGCCGCCCGAGATGTACATGAGGGTGCCCGTCATTCCCACGATGGCGCCGCCAACGGCGGAACTCAGGCATGCCACGACGAATGCGCGCTTGTTGGGGAGGGCGATGCCGTAGATGCCCGGCTCGGTGACGCCGAAGAAGAAGGCGGAGATCATCGCGGGAAGGGCGATGCCGCGGAAGCGCTCGTCCTTGTTTCTGAGGTACATGGCAAAGATGACCGCTCCGAGCGCGAACCCGTGGCCGATGGTGGCGGCGAGCACGCTGTCGTGGCCGAGGGTGTTTAGGTTCATGATGGAGATGGGGATGAGGCTCCAGTGGAAGCCAAAGATGACGAGGCACATCCACAGTCCGCCGACCAGGGCGCTGCCCAGGACGGAACCAACCACGGGAAGCTGGAAGATGAACGAGAACGCCGCGCTCAGCAGGTTGGTGATGAGGGTTGCCACCGGGCCGATGACGAGGTAGCCCAAGACGATGGAGACCGTCATCGTGGCGAGCGGTACGAGGAACATCTTGAGCGCAGTCGGCATCCAGCTCTTGAGCCAGCGCTCAAGGATAGAGCCGAACCACACCATGAGAAGGACGGGGATCACCGAGCTCACGTAGCCGGACACGGGCATGATGATGGGGACCCCGAGGGCGGTGGCGTACCACGAGAACGTGCCGGCCACGCCGAGGTCGATGCTGCCGAGCGCCTCGCCCGAGGTCAGGGCGACCATCGTCGGGTAGAGGAGCGCCACGCCGATTGCCACGCCAGTGAACTCGTTCATGCGGAACTTGCGCGCGGCACTGAACGCCGGGGCGACGGGAAGGAAGTAGAAGAAGCCGTCAGCCACGGTGTAGAGCAGCGTGTAGAGGCCGTCGTTTGCAAAGGCCGGGACGAAGTAGGTGATGAGGGCAAGCAGTCCCTTCATGATGCCTGCGGCGGCAAGCGGTCCCAGGATGGGCTGGAAGATGCCAGAGATGAGGTCGATGATGACGGAGGCAACGGTCTTATCGCCCTGGGGCTCGTCGTCGGCGCTTGCGCCGCCCGAGAAGTTGCCGGCCTCCATGACCGCGTCGTAGACGTCTTCGACGATGTTACCCACGACCACCTGGTACTGGCCGTTGGCCTGGATGACCTGGATGACGCCCTTGAGGGTCTCAATCTTGGCCGTGTTGGCGCGGGACTCGTCCTTGAGCTTGAAGCGCACGCGCGTGATGCAGTGCGCGACGCTGGCGACGTTCTCGGCGCCGCCTACGTTCTCGAGTATGGATCTGGCCAGGTCGTCGTATTTTTCTGCCATTATTATCTCCTTAGTGATATTGCCCGGGCGGCTAGCCCAGGTCGCCTCCGTTGGTGGCGATGGCCTGTTGATACCAGTAGAAGCTCTTCTTGCGCCTGCGCTCGAGCGTGCCGTTGCCCAGGTTGTCGCGGTCCACGTAGATGAAGCCGTAGCGCTTCTCCATCTCGCCGGAGCCCGCGCTCACGAGGTCGATCGGCCCCCAGGTGGTGTAGCCGAGCATCTCGACGCCGTCCTGCTCGATGGCGTCGCGCATGGCCTCGATGTGCTCGCGCAGGTAGGCGATGCGGTAGTCGTCCTCGATCGTGCCGTCGGGAAGCACCTCGTCATAGGCGCCGAGGCCGTTCTCCACCACAAAGAGCGGCTTCTGGTAGCGGTCCCAGAGGTCGTTGATCGTGATGCGGAATCCCAGCGGGTCGATGACCCAGCCCCAGTCGCTCGTGCGCACGTAGGGGTTCTCCACGCCGGCGAAGGCGTTGCCCTCGGCGACGCCGCCCACGGAGTCGGGGTCGCCCGCGGTGCAGCGCGAGGAGTAGTAGCTAAACGAGATGAAGTCGACGGTGTTCTCCGCAAGGATGCGCTCGTCCTCGGCGGTCATGCCCACGTCGATGCCCTCGCGCTCGAGCATCTTGAGCGCGTAGCCGGGGTAGCGACCGCGCGCCTGCACGTCCACGAAGAAGAGGTCCTCCTGGTTCTTGACCTGCGCCGCGCGAACGTCCTCGGGACGACAGGAGTAGGGGTAGTAGCTTCCCGCGGCGAGCATGCAGCCCACCCTGTTCTCCGGATCGACCTCGTGGGCGATCTTGGTGGCCCAGGCGCTCGCCACGAGCTCGTTGTGCGCGGCGCGGTACTCGGCCTCGCGGGCATTCTCCCCGGGCTCGAGGACGATGCCGGCACCCATGAAGGGACGGTGCAAGATCATGTTCATCTCGTTGAACGTGATCCACCAGCGCACGAGGCCGCGGTAGCGGTTGAAGAGCACCGTCACAAGCCGCTTGTAGAGCTCGATAAGGGTGCGGTTTCGCCAGGCGCCGTACTTCTTGACGAGGTGGATGGGGCAGTCGAAGTGCGTGATGGTCACGAGGGGCTCGATCCCGTGCTCGCGGCAGCAGCGGAACACGTCCTCGTAGAAGGCGAGCCCGGCCTCGTTGGGCTCCTCCTCGTCGCCATTGGGAAAGATGCGGCTCCAGGCGATGGAGAGGCGAAAGACCTTAAAGCCCATCTCCGCGAAGAGGGCTATGTCCTCGCGGTAGTGGTGGTAGAAGTCGATGCCCGTCTGGGCCGGGTAGTAGTACCCGGGCTCAAAGTCGAGCATGCGCCTCAGGCCGCGGCTTACGTCGTTGCGCTCCGGCCCGTGTGGGATGACGTCGACGTTGGCAAGGCCGCGGCCGCCCTCGTCATAACCTCCCTCGCATTGGTTGGCGGCGGTGGCTCCTCCCCAAAGGAACCCTTTTGGAAATGGCATGGTGCCTCCTTCTCTCTGGCGCCCCCATCTCTGCGGGGGACGCTTTATAACGTCCTTGCGGCCTCGCGCGCCGGGCCCGTGGCCCTTTCCCTGATGCGCGCGGGCCGCCTGTGAAGGGGTGACTAGCTGACGGCTTGTCCTGCGGCGGCGCGACGTGCCTCCCGGCCTCCAAGCAGGGAGGGGACTTGTGCCAGGCACACGCCGGCGAGGATGATGGCGACGCCCAGCCACTCGACGACGCCGAGCGGTTCGCCGAGGACGATCATGGCGATGAACAGGCCGGCGGGGAGTTCCGCGGCGGCCATGACAGTGGAGAGGCCCGCGGGCAGGTGCGGAGAGCCCATGCCGAAGAGCAGGACCGGGCAGAGCATGCCAAAGAAGCCGGCGATGACGGCAAAGGGCAGGATGCCCTGGGCGAGGACGCCCGAGACGACGTAGTCCGGGCATACCGTGAGCGACATGACCACGGAGCCCGCGCATACGATGACGCCACGCTGCTCGAACGAGCACGGGGCCTCGACCTTGCCGGAGAGGGTGACAAAGAGGGAGCAGGACACGGCCGCCCCCAGCGCGCAGAGCAGGGCCACGGGGTCGTACCCGGTGATGCCGGTCCTGTAAACGCCGCTGGCGAACACCGTTCCGAAGACGATGACCAGGGCGGAGACCACTTGGAGGACCCTCGGCGGTCGGCGCGTCATGACGGTCTGCCACAGGAGCCCCAGCCACGTGAACTGGAAGAGGAGCGTGAGCGCCACCGGGGCGGGCAGCACGCTCATGGCGTAGCAGTAGAGGATTGAGGTGAGGCAGGTGAGGGCTCCCAGGCCCATGAGCTTGAGGGCGAGCTTCCAGCCCACGCGCTGCCAGCGGTGCCCGAGTGCGTGCCCTGCGAGCGTGGCGAGGGCGAAGAAGAGGCAGCCGAACCACGCCTGGCTCGCCACCACCTGTGCCGAGGTGAAGCTCGCGGCGTAGGCGAGCTTGTAGGTCGTGGCCATAGCGCCGTAGCAGGCGCCGCCCGCAAAGACCTGGAGCGCCGCCTTGGCCTGTCCCGCGCCCGTGGCTCCTGCCCCGGCGGCCTGTTGCTTGATTGTGTTTGTTCCTGCCATTAGGCTCCCTTCCGTCTGCTGTCTTGCAGATGCACGTCTCGTGCGTCTGTTCCCTGCAGTCGGAAGGTGGGCTCGTGCGGTCTTCTGGCGGTGCATGTGGTACCTGCTGCCAAGACGAAAAAAGCCACGCAACCGACTGCTCGGTTGCGTGGCAAAAAGGTGGCTAGCGCCCAGAAAAGTCCACGCGTTTTTAGACTGGGACAAAGTACTACAACAGGTGAGATTCCGTCAAGAAAAAAACCGAGGAAAAAAGTGAGCCTCTGCCCGCCGTACCTGTGGCGGTCGTTCCCCGAACGGGGCGGTGCTGTCGGGGACTGTCTCGATCTGTAACAGTAAGACCCGGTTTTGGTCCGTAGATGTTACAGATTTAGACATTTTGTCGGGGCGGTTTCCGTTTGTCTTGATCTGTAACAGTTAGGGGTCAAAAGTGGGTCTAGATGTTACAGATTGAGATTGTTGAGGATGGGTGAGGGTAGCTAATTCGGACGGGGCTATTTTAAACATTGGGAAATCGAGCGTGGCAAGCGGAGGTCTTCGGGGTATAAGACGGCTAATTGTATGCCGCCTATGAAAGGAACCCTCATGCCCAGCGTTGCCGTTCTCGCCGCCGATGGCTTTGAAACTATTGAATGCTTGACCATGGTCGATGTCATGCGTCGCGGCGGCGTGCGCGCCACACTCGTCTCGATCATGCCCACGCGTGAGGTCGTAAGCTCGCTGCAGATCCCCGTGACCTGCGATGCACTCTTTGATGAGATCAACTTTGACGAGTACGACTGCGTCGTGCTGCCCGGCGGCCTGCCCGGTGCCACCAACCTGCGCGCAGATCAGCGCGTCTGCGACGTGGTCTGCGAGTTCGCCGCGACCAAGCACGTCGCCGCCATCTGCGCCGCCCCGTTTATCCTGGGCGAGCTCGACCTGCTCGAGGGGCGCCATGCCACGTGCTTCCCTGGCTTTGAGAAAAGCTTCCCCGAGGGCGCCTATACCGGCGAGAAGGTTACGCAAGACGGCAACATCATCACCGCCAGCGGCATGGCCCAGTCGCTCCCCTTTGCGCTTGAGCTGCTGCGCACGATCGCCGGCGACAAGGCTGTCGAGAAGGTCGCCGAGGGCATCCAACTATGATTTTGGCTTCGCAATCACCGCGCCGCATCGAGTTGATGCGCGAGGCAGGGTATGACATTCGCGTGATTCCTGCCGATATCGACGAAACGCCGTTTGATGGCGAGGCCCCGCTTACGCTCGTTGAACGTTTAGCACGCGCAAAAGCCGCCGCCGTTGCTGCCGAGTATGCCGAGTCCAATGAGCTGACGGTCGCGGCCGACACCATCGTCACCTTTGACGGCAAGATTCTGGGCAAGCCGGCAACCGAGGACGAGGCGCACACCATGCTCCGTGAGCTTTCGGGCCGCACGCACCAGGTCGCAACCGGCGTCTGCATCGTTAAAGCCGGCGACGCTACAGCCCCGCATGCCGCCGAGAGCCTGTCCTTTGTCGATGTGACCGACGTGATATTCTACGAGCTCACCGACGAGCAGATCGAGCGCTACGTCGCCTCGGGTGAGCCCATGGACAAGGCCGGCGCCTACGGCATTCAGGGCACAGGCGGACGCATGCTCGTGCACGATATTTCGGGCGACTTCTATAACGTGGTGGGCCTACCCATCGCCCGCGTCGCGCGCGCGATTCAAAAACTCTCGTAATTGCATCTGGCGCTGGGTATTCCCCAGCGCCTACAATTTTGGCGTACCGTACGGATCCCGACCGGGCACAAGGCGCGGCGGAAAACCGATAGGAGTTAAACATGGACACACAGCTCGAGGCCATTGACGTCTGCGATGTCGATGGCTTTTGCTATGGCAACTATACGGACGAGGAGGCCGGCACCGGTTGCACCGTAATCGTGGCACCCGAGGGCGCCACCGGCGGCGTTGACGTTCGCGGCGGTGCTCCCGCTTCGCGCGAGACCGACCTGCTACGACCCGAGAACACCGTCGACAAGGTCCACGCCGTCTGCCTTTCGGGCGGATCGGCCTTTGGCCTCGAGGCCGCAAGCGGCGTCGCTCGCGAGCTTGAGAGCCGCGGCATCGGCCTTCCCGTCGGCCCCACGCAGGTGCCTATCGTGTGCTCCAGCTGTATCTTCGACCTTGCCTTTGGCGACCCCACCGTGCGCCCCGACATTGAGGCCGGCATCGCCGCCGTGTGCGAAGCACTCGACCACACCCCCACCAAGCTCGAACAGGGCAACGTAGGCGCCGGCACCGGCGCCACTGTAGGCAAGCTCATGGGGCCTGCCACCTGCATGAAGGCCGGCCTTGGAGCTGCTGCCGTGGCGCTCGGCCCCATCAAGGTGGGCGCCGTGGTCTCAGTCAACGCCTGCGGCAACGTTGTCGACCCCTTCACCGGCGAGTGGGTCGCCGGCATGCGCGCCGCAGCCGATAGCGACCAGATCGTCGACATGGAACTCGCAGCCTTTGCCGCCGCCGGATCCATGCAGATGCCGCTCGACCGCACCAACACCACCATCAGCTGCATCATCACCAACGTGGAACTCACTAAGGCACAAGCCACCAAGGTCTCCCAGATGGCCGCAGACGCCTACGCACACGCCATCCGCCCCACACACACCACCAACGACGGCGACACCATCTACACCCTCGCCAGCGGCAAACTGGGCGCCCAGGCAAGCGCCGCCGTTCCCCTAGACCTGCTGGGCATGCTCGCCGTAAGGGCCCTACAGACCGCCATCGTAAACGGAGCCAAAACCGCCAAAACCTCCCACGGAATCCCAGGTGCTGCGAAGTAATCTCACTCGACCGTCGGTCGGAGGCGGGCGGGCATTACGTTTGCTGCTCTACAGTCCTATGCAAGACGAAGGCCACATTTAGTGGCCTTCTTTGCATGCGGAAC
>CABRFW010000031.1 GCA_902470265.1 uncultured Collinsella sp. | reverse complement strand
ACGAGAACGGCGGCTACCTCAAGGAGAACTACATGTCGTCCTTTATGGGCTTTGCGCCGGCACAATCGCCCAAGGTGCTGTGCTATATCACACTCGATGGAACGCCGAGCGGCTCGGATGCCGCCGCGGTGCCATTCCAGTCCATTATGGCCAACGCGCTTGACGTGCTGGGTATCCCGCGCACGAAGTAGGGGGTTACAATCTTGAGCGTGGTCTGCCGTTTGATCTGAAGGGTGTTCACATGCCCTGCACCACGCACGCATGGCACTGGGATACAATACGCCGATAGCATTATTAGGTTTACAGGGGAGCTGCAATGATAGAGATCGCCGTCAACAACCTCGCGGCCGCAACAGGGGCCCGAACCGTGACGGGAGAAGCCGATCGGGTATGCCGCGGGTGCGTTATCGACTCGCGCCAGGTCGAGGAAGGGACGATTTTCGTCGCCTTTCCCGGTGAAAACGTCGACGGCAATGATTTTGCTTCCCGTGCCGTCCAGTCGGGTGCCGGCGCCGTCGTGATGACGCGTGAGCCCGAGGCCGAGCTGGTCTCGCTGGCGCAGGACAAAGGATGCGCCATCCTGCTGACCGATGATCCCGAGGAGTTTCTGCTGCGTTTGGCGCACACGTATCGCCTGGAGCTTGGCTGCCTGGTCGTTGGTATTACCGGTTCCATCGGCAAGACGACGACCAAGGACGTGCTCGCCGCCGTGCTCGCCAAGCGCTATCGTGTCTGGGCCACCAAGGGCAATTTCAATAACCTGATCGGCATGCCGCTCACGGTGCTTTCCGCTCCGGCCGATACCGAGGTCCTGGTGCTCGAGATGGGCATGAACCATTTCCACGAGATTGAGCGCCTGTCCCAGTCCGCCAATCCCAACCTTGCCATCGTGAGCAAGATTGGTACCTCTCACATCGGCATTTTGGGCAGCCGCGAGAACATCGCCCGCGCTAAGGCCGAGATTGTCCAGGGTATGTGCGCCGCCGGCGACTTCTTGCCGCTGCTGGTTTTGGGCGGTGAGGACGACTTTACGCCGTTCATTCGCGATACGTTCGCCCAGCCTGCTGGTATCGATGTGATGCTGGCCGGCGTCTCGGACGATGATGAGGTCCGTGCCCGCGACATTCGTGTTGATGACGAGGGCCGTCCGGTCTTTACGCTCGATTTTGGCCAGGGTGAGACGACCGATACCATGCTTGCCATCCCCGGCGTGCAGTCCGTCCCAAATGCCGTTAAGGCCGCCGCAGTTGCCTATCGCCTGGGCGTGACGCCCGAGCAGATCGATGCTGCCTTTAGGGGCCTCACGATCACCGGGCACCGCCAGGAGATCAAGCGCGCCAAGAGCGGTGCCCGCGTCATCGACGATTCCTATAACGCCAGCGCCGAATCCATGGCTGCTGGTCTCGATCTGCTGTGCTCGCTTTCGTGCACGGGGTCTCGCATGGCGATCCTGGGCGAGATGGGCGAGATGGGCGATGAGGCTCCTCGCATGCATGAGCTCGTGGGCGCCTATGCCGCCGCCAAGAAGCTCGACATGCTGGCGTGCGTGGGTGGTGAGCTGGCCCAGCTTATGGCCGATGCCGCGCGCATGATGGGCATGGACGAGGACCGCATCCAGGTGTTCTCCGATTATCAGCAGGTGCTCGACCGCATGGGCGGCGCGCTTGAAAAACATGATGTTGTACTGGTCAAGGGTTCCCGCTTTGTTGAGCTCGACCGCTTTGTGGAAGGTGTGTGCTAGCCCATGTTCGGCAATCCCTCGTATCCAACGTATCAGGCTTTTTTGGGGCTTGGCATCGCCGCTGCCATTGCGCTGCTGCTCATGCCGTGGTGGATCAAGCTACTTAAGGTCGAGGGTATCGGCCAGCAGGTTCGTGCCGACGGCCCCAAGCGTCATTTGGTTAAGCAGGGAACGCCCACCATGGGTGGCGTTGTCATTCTCGTCGCGATTTCGCTGACCTGCCTGCTGATGGGCAAGCTCACCACCGAGCTCGTGCTCGTGCTGCTCGCCACGCTGGCGACCGGCGTGCTGGGCCTGATCGACGACCTGACCTCCGTTACGCATGGGCGCTCGCTCGGTCTGACGCCTCATGCCAAGATGATCGGCCTAACCATTATCTGTGTCACCTTTACGGTACTTGCCGTTAACTGGTGCGGCGTCGCCCCCGAGATTCGTTTTCCCGGCGGCCTGACGATTGACCTTGGCGTGCTTTCGACCACCATCTGCGGCCTTTCGTTCCCGTGGCTCTACATTGTCTTTTGCTGGCTGATGATCGCCGGTCTTTCTAATGCCGTGAACCTGACCGATGGCCTTGACGGTCTTGCTGGCGGCACCTCCATGATTGCCATGCTCGCCATGGCTGCCATGGCGTTTTTGCACGGAGACGTGAACCTGTCCATCTTCTGCACCGCGTGTGCCGGTGCCTGCTTGGGCTTTCTGTGGTTCAACTGCTATCCGGCGAGCATCTTTATGGGCGATACCGGCTCGCTTGCCCTAGGCGCCGCGTTTGCCTGCACGTCCATCATGACCAACACCGAGGTCGTCTCCCTCATCATCGGCGGCCTGTTTATCGTTGAGACCCTGTCGGTCATGATTCAGGTTGTCTACTTCCACTTTACGCACAAGCGCGTCTTCCTTATGGCGCCCATCCATCATCATTTCGAAAAGAAGGGCTGGGCCGAGACCAAGGTCGTCATCCGTTTTTGGATTATCGCTGCTGCCTTTGGTGCCGTTGGCCTTGCCCTGTTCTTCCAGTTGGGATAGTGGTCTTTCATGCCTCTTGCTGATGTCTTTAGCCTGCTCGTTTTGGGTCAGGGCAAATCCGGTCTCGATGTCGCCCGCTGGGCGCTGGCACATCCCGAGCGCGTAAGTGCCGTTACCGTGTATGGCGGTGGCACCTCTGAGCCCAATGACGCCACGCGTGCGCTCGAGGCTGCTGGTGCGTCGTTTGTCTATGGGACCGAACAGGTCGAGGGCGCCTATGACGTATGCGTGACGTGCCCGGGCATCTCGGAGTTCTCGGGCTTCTTTAAGGCCGGGCGCGAGCATGCCGCCCAGATTATGGGTGAGCCCGAGTTTGCCTATCGCCTGTCGCCCGATAACTGGATTGCCATCACGGGCACCAACGGCAAGACGACCACCACGTCGCTGGCTGATTATCTGCTTAAGGCTGCCGGCGAGGCCAGCGTTGCTGTCGGCAACATCGGCGAGCCGCCGGTCAACGAGATTGACGGCCGAGCCCACAACGAGTGGTTTGTGGCTGAGCTCTCGAGCTATCAGATTGCTACGACAACCGAGCTCCACCCCCGCGTGGCGGTGCTGCTCAACATCACTCCCGACCACTTGGGCTGGCATAAGAGCCATAAGAACTACGCGCTTGCCAAGATCAAACTGTTTGACAATATGGTCGATGACGATCTGGCGGTTGTCGACGTCGAAGACGCCGGCATTCACGAGTTCGATGAGTACATCTACACGCCGGGTCGTCGCATCTGCAAGGTTGCCTTTGACGAGCCTGAGGGCGAGGATGCCGCCTTTGTGCGCGACGGCAAGATGGTCGTGCGCCTGAAGGGCGTCGAGACCCCGCTCATCGCTACATCCGAGCTCAAGATCTCGGGCCATCACAATGTTATCAATGCCCTGTGCGCCGCCACGGCTGCCTTGGCGGTCGGTGCCGATGTCGATGGTGTCTGCCGCGGTCTTGCCTCGTTCCAGCCGCTCGAGCACCGCGTGGAGCCGTGTGGCGAGATTGACGGCGTGCGCTACGTCAACGATTCCAAGGCGACCAACACCGATGCGGTCGAGAAGGCACTGACGGCATTTCCCGATGACGACGTGATCTTGCTGCTCGGCGGCCACGATAAGGGCACGCCGCTCACGGACTTCGCGCGCGTCGTTATGGACAACGTGCGCTCGGTCGTCTGCTTTGGCGATGCGCGCGAGCGCTTCACCGCCGCTATGGACGAGGCCGATGTCGATGGCGATGTGGATATCGCCCAGGCGGATGACCTACGCGACGCCGTGGACGTCGCCCGTTCGCTGTCGAGCCGTGGTGACGTGATCTTACTTTCTCCTGCCTGCTCTTCGTTCGATGAGTTCTCGGGCTATGAGGAGCGCGGCCGCGTGTTTAAGGACTACGTGGCCCAGCTTGCCGCTGCAGCGAAATCACAAATGGAATAGGGGTTGCGGTGAGAGAGGAGAGCCCCCGACAAGGTATGAGGAGGCCCGACTCGGACCGTGCTTCCTCACGTCGCACCACACCGCGTTCCAGCCGCGGCGGGCAGTCGTTTAGCGAACGCTATATTGCCGGCGTTCCCGCCCGTATCATGCGCCCCCGTTTGATATTCATGGCCTGCTTGTTTACCTTGGTATGCTTTGGCCTGCTGATGGTGTACTCGGCGTCTTCGGTCGAGGCGCTGCACGAGAATGGCTCGGCGACGTTTTTTCTGGGTCGACAGGCCGCGTTTGCCGTGGTCGGTGTTCTGGCGCTGATTGCCATCGTGCGCGTTTTGCCGGACAGCTGGTTTGGGGAGGATGTGCTCAGGATCTTCCTCATAGGCATGATAGGGCTACTGTTTCTGGTGTTCTTGGTGGGCAGCGGCAGCCGTGGCGCCACGCGCTGGCTTAACATCGCCGGTATTCAGTTCCAGCCTTCCGAGTTTTTAAAGCCATTTGCCATTGCGTATTCGGCCATCATGCTTGATCGCTTCTTTTCGCCCGGTGGCAACATCAACGAATTCCTTCGCAAGATGGGCATCTACCTGGGCATTTCGCTCTTTCTGATCTTTATCCAGCCCGATTTCGGTACTGTCCTGATCATCCTGTTGACCCTCATGTGCATGGCGTTGTTTGCGGGTCTCGACCCCAGATTTATCATCGGCGTGCTAATCTTCGGCATTCTCGTGATCGTGATTGCGCTTGTCGCAGAGCCGTACCGTATGGTGCGTATTCAGGTTGCCTTGAACCCTTGGGCCGACGAGTATGGTGACGGCTATCAGGCCACGCTTGCCATTATGGCCTTTGCCTCGGGCGGTCTGTTCGGCCGTGGCATCGGCAACTCAACCATGAAGTACTCGTATCTGCCCGAGGCGCACAATGACTACATCCTGGCCATCATTGGCGAGGAAGTCGGTTTTGTCGGAACCGTGCTGTTCTTCTTGGTGTTTGCGATGCTGATCTACTCGGCGTTTCGCATTGCCGAGCAGGCGACCGATCGCCGGGGCGCGCTTATGGCGTCTGGCTCCGCGGTCATTCTCGCAGTGCAGTTTTTGATTAACGCGCTGGGCATCCTCAACGTGTTTCCCATGACGGGCAAACCGTTGCCGTTTATTAGCTACGGCGGTTCGTCGATTATTGTGTCGCTCATGCTTGCCGGGTTGATCCTGCGCGTTTCGTACGAGAGCGCCCGCCGCGATGAGTATGACCGCCGCCGCGAGAGCTTTGCCGTTATGGATGAGAGTACCGCCGGCGTGCCCCACGTGCGCGGCGAGCGATCTTCGCGTAACGGTTTTACCGTCCTGGATGGCTCTGCGACCGAGCCGGCAGCCCGCCCGCGTCAGCGAACGGCGCCGCAAGGTCGTCCTCAGCGCCCCAGCCCTCGCAACGCGGGCGGCGGATATAATCGAATCGATTTGAACTCGGACCCGTCGGCGCGTCTGCGTACCGACGACCAGGGACCGCGTGTACGAAGGGACTACCATGACCGATAAAATGACCGTTGCTATTGCAGCCGGCGGCACGGCCGGGCACATCAACCCCGCGCTCGCCTTGGCCGAAGAGCTGCGTGACCGTGGCCACCACGTTGTGTTCGTGGGCCAGTCGCGCAAGCTCGAGGGTCGTCTGGTCCCCGAGGCTGGGTTTGATTTTGTGCCCATTACGGTCACGGGCTTCGACCGCTCCCGTCCTTGGACGGCGCTGACCTCGCTGTGGCGTGTCAACAAAGCCAAGCGTGCGCTCGCCAGTCATTTCTCAAAGGTCGGCAAGCCCGATGCCGCCATTGGTTTTGGTGCCTATGTCGAGGTTCCGCTGCTGGGGTGGTGCAAGGGCGCGGGCGTTCCGTATCTGCTGCATGAGCAGAACTCTGTTCCGGGCCTGGCCAACAAGATGATGAACTCCCACGCCGCCCGCGTGTGCATCTCGGTGCCGGCAGCGCGCTCGGTCTTTGAGCGCGAAGGTGACCCTGACCACGTGCTCATGACCGGCAATCCCGTACGTCGCTCGGTGATCGAGGGAGATCGCGCTCGCGGCCGCAAGGCACTTGGCGTTCCCGAGGACGCTACGCTGCTGCTCGTCTTTGGCGGTTCACTTGGCGCCCAGCACCTCAACGAGCGTGTGGCTTCGCTCAAAAACGAGCTGCTTTCGCGCAAGAACCTCTATGTGTTGCATTCGACGGGTGCCGACGGCTTTGAGGAGACCGAGCGCGCTTTGGCGCTGACGCCCGAGGAGGCGAAGCGTTACCGCGTCCAGCCTTACATCGACAACATGGGCGATATGCTGGCTGCTGCCGATTTGGTGCTCTCGCGTTCGGGCGCATCGAGCGTGGCCGAGATCGCTGCACTCGCCGTGCCTTCGGTGCTCGTGCCGTACCCGCATGCGACGGCCGACCACCAAACCACCAATGCCCGTTATCTGGTCGACGCTGGGGCCGGCGTGCTCTGCGCCGATGCCGATATCGACGGTTCTGCCTTTGCCGATGAACTGCTGCACCTGGTCGATGACGCGGCGGCGCGCGACGCCATGCGTCAGGCGGCGCGTGGTCTGGCCCAGGATAGGGCCGCCGCTCTTCTGGCGGATGCGGTAGAGGGTTTGCGTTAGTTAGACGGGATATCGTCGGTCGCCCTCGCGCTGATGCGGTAGGTGCGGTACAGTTAACGGGTTACAGGCAGTGTTTACGCAAGGAGTACACGAGCACATGGCTGATTCCCAGACTGCAACCTCCGCGCCCGAGTTTAAGAGCGCCCACTTTATCGGTATCGGCGGCGCCGGCATGAGCGGCATCGCCCTCGTTCTGCACGAGCGCGGTTATGCCGTTACCGGCTCCGACCTTAAGACGTCACGTTATATCCGCCAGCTTACCCGCGCTGGTGTGAAGGTGCATGTGGGCCATGAGGCCGCCACGATCGACGAGGTCAAGCCCGACGTGGTTGTTGTCTCCACCGCTATTCCGGAGTCCAACCCTGAACTCGTGCGCGCTCGCGAGCTTGGTATTCCCGTGTGGCCCCGTGCTAAGATGCTCTCTGCTTTGGGCCACGGCTACACCACCGTCGCTGTTGCCGGCACGCATGGCAAGACCACCACGTCTTCGATGTGCGCCACCATGCTCGACCGCATGGGTCTGGATCCGAGCTTCTTGATCGGTGGCATCGTCGAGGGCTATGACACGAACGGCAAGAACGGCTCGGGCGACTACTTTGTCGCCGAGGCCGACGAGTCCGACAGCTCCTTCCTGTTCCTGAACCCCAACGTGGTCATTGTGACCAACGTCGAGGCCGACCACCTCGATCACTACTCGGGTATCGAGGAGATCGAGGCAACTTTCGCCAAATTCATGAGCCTGGTGGGCGAGGACGGCACCGTCATCGTCTGCGGTGAGGACCCGCATCTGGTCGAGCTCGCCAAGTCGACGGGTCGTCACGTGCTTTCCTACGGCTTTGCCGAGAGCAACGACATCGTCTGCATGCACCCGGATGTCAAGGGCATCCAGAGCGACTTTATCGTTCGCTTTGAGGACGGCACTGAGCACGCTGTGGAGATCAAGAGCAATCCCGGTCGCCACAACATGCTCAACGCCACGGCGGTGCTCACCGTCGCCCATGTCCTGGGCCTTGACATCGACGCCGCCGCCAAGGCGCTCTCGAGCTTTGAGGGCGTCCGCCGTCGCTTTACCCACGTGGGCGATATCGATGGCATCACCGTGGTCGATGATTACGGCCATCACCCCACCGAGATCAAGGCGACGCTTGCTGCCGCTTCGTCGCTGGGCTACAAGCATGTCGACGTCGTGTTCCAGCCGCACCGCTATTCGCGTCTGCAGGCCCTGTGCGACGACTTTGCCGATGCATTTGCCAATGCCGATAAACTGCTGCTGATTGATGTGTTCTCGGCTGGCGAGATGCCCATTCCGGGTGTCACCTCTAAGATGCTCGCCGATACCGTGCGCGCCAAGCATCCTGACAAGGAGGTCGTGTATTGCTCCAGCCGTCTTGAGCTCAACCAGGAGCTCGAGCAGATGGTGGGCGAGGGCGACCTGCTGCTCACCATGGGTGCTGGTGACGTTACGACCGTCGGTCCCGAGTTCATCGAGTATCTGACTGCCAAGAAAGACGCTTAAGTCTAATGGGTCTGTTTAACGCCGTCATGGCGCTCTCGGGCATGATCGACACGGATGTGATCGAGGACGAGCGCCTTGCGCGTCATACGAGCTATCGTATCGGCGGCAAGGCCGACCTCTTTGTGACGTGCCATAGCTATCATGCCCTTCGCCGCGCCGTGGCGGTGCTCGATCGCGAGCAGGTGCCGTGGGTCATCATCGGCAAGGGCTCCAATCTGCTGGTTGCCGATGGCGGTTATCGCGGCGCCGTCATTTCGCTCGGACGTGAGTTTCAGCGCACGGTTGTTGCCGATGACGGTTGTACGCTGACGGTCGGTGCGGGCGTGATGTTTGCGCGCCTGGTCAACGATGCCCTGTCGCGTAGCCTCTCGGGCCTTGAGTTTGCCGTTGGCATCCCTGGCTCGGTTGGCGGTGCGATATCTATGAATGCCGGCACACGGACCGAGTGGATTGGCTCGCTGGTTGAGGATGTCGTAACGTTTGACCCGGCATCCGGTATCAAGCATTATGCGGGGTCCGAGATCACTTGGGGCTACCGCGAATGTAGCCTTCCCCGCAATGAGATCATCCTCGAGTGCGTGCTCAAGCTTAAACCGGCGCCCAAGGCCGACATTCGCGAGCGCATGGAGCGGTACCTGACGAGGCGCAAGCGTACGCAGCCCATGGGTCGCGCATCCTGCGGGTCGGTCTTTCGTAACCCGCCCGATGCGAGTGTGGGCAAGCTTATCGAGGATTGTGGATTAAAGGGTTTTTCGATTGGCGGCGCGGAAGTTTCGCCCGTTCACGCTAATTTTATCGTTAATAACGGAACTGCCTCGGCCGATGACGTTGCCGCGGTTATCAGACATGTGCACGGAAAGGTGAGGGAGGCGTATGGCATCGAGCTCAGACCGGAAGTTAAATTCCTCGGCTTCTAGAGCATCGAAACCCACCTTCCGCCGCGCCGGAGGGCGTTCCGGCGCGCCTGCCAAACCTCAACGCAATACCGTCGCGCACTCTAAGTCTGTCGGGCATGCTCGACAGACCAGTCGTCCGGTTGTCGGCTCGCAGCTCGGTAATCGTCCGGCCGCAAAAAAGTCCTCGCGTCCCTCGGTGACGTCAAAGCCTGTTATGGGCGCCAAACCTGCCCGTCCCATGGCAACTCCTAAGCCCTCGACGGGAACTAAAGCGCCGCGTCCAGGTCGCACGCTGGGCGCATCGAAACCGCGCTCGCTGACATCGGTGCCGGCTACCGCCAAGAAGCCTTCGGGTAAAAAAAGCGTCAACCCGTTGTCTTCACTTGGGGCGATGGTAAATAAAACATCAGACGCCGCTTCTGTCGTTGCAGGCAAAGGCAAAATCGTGGGCGGCGTTCTGGCCGCCTTGGCCGTGCTCGTCGTCGTTGCCATCGTGGTGATCAACTCTGGATTGTTTACCGCCACTGATATTCAGATTCAAGGCAGCGAGCATGTGACGAAGCACGATGCTATCCAGCTGATCGATTTGCCCGAGGGAACGTCGCTTTTTAACGTCGATCCCGACCAGATTACCGAGGACCTCAAGCAGAATCCGTGGGTCTCGGGCGTGGATGTCCAGCGTCAGTTCCCGCATACGCTCATCATTACGCCGATGGAGCGCAAGGTCATCGCAATTGCCTATATCAGTTCCGATGACCTTGCCTGGGCCATCGGGGATGATGACACCTGGATCGCCCCACTGTCGACGTCGGTCGAAGTGGACGACCAAGGCAACGTCATCACGACAGGGCAGGGCTCAAATACCTTGACCGGAATCGATGCCGCGCTGGCGCTCGCTAAGCACTATGGCGCGGTGTTGTTGACTGATGTCTCGGCGGATGTCGCTCCGGTTTCCGGCCAGGCAGTGAGCTCCAAGGCCGTTAAGGCTGGCTTGGATTATGTGCGTGGTTTTTCGAGCGAGTTCTTGGGACAAGTCAAGGATATTTCCACGCCTTCGGTCGAAGCCATCTCGGCAAACCTCAATAACGGCATTGAGGTGTCGCTGGGCGATTCGGACGATATCGTCAAGAAGGAGCGCGTAGTCACCAAGCTGCTTTCGCAGGTAGAGGGCGTAACGTATATCAATGTGCGCTCTCCGGGTAACTATACATTTAGGAACGCTCCGACCTCGTAGCGCTGGTTGATGCTTTGTTGAGGGGCCATACCACGCCGTTTATCTGGTTTGTTTGGTTTTCACGGTCAATTATTTGACTGATACGTTCATAATGTGCAAACATAATACGGTTTACCTTTGCATTTACTTTCAACCTGAAGGTTAATGTGCGCAGGGGTCGACCCATGCTATGGCTATAACCTTTGTTCGGAGGACCGACATGCACGAGACAGAGATCAACAACTACCTTGCCGTCATTAAGGTGGTCGGCGTCGGCGGCGGCGGTACCAACGCGGTCAATCGAATGATCGAAGAGGGCATCCGCGGCGTCGAGTTTGTTGCCATCAACACCGATGCTCAGGCACTCGCGATCTCTGATGCCGATATCAAGGTGCACATCGGCACCGACCTTACCCGCGGCCTGGGCGCCGGCGCCAACCCCGAGGTTGGCCGCAAGGCTGCCGATGAGTCCCGCGACGACATTGCCGAGGCGCTCGCTGGCGCCGACATGGTGTTCATCACCTGCGGCGAGGGCGGTGGCACCGGTACCGGCGCTGCTCCCATCGTTGCCGATATCGCGATGAACGAGGTCGGTGCGCTGACCGTCGCCGTCGTGACCAAGCCCTTCACCTTCGAGGGCCGTAAGCGCAAGAAGAGCGCCGAGGAGGGCATTAAGACCCTCTCCGATTGCGTCGACACCATGATCGTCATCCCTAACGATAAGCTGCTCGACATCGCCGAGAAGAAGACCACCATGCTCGAGGCCTTCGCGATTGCCGATGGCGTCCTTTCCCAGGGCACCCAGGGCATCACCGACCTCATCACCGTCCCCGGTATCATCAACCTGGACTTCGCCGACGTTAAGACCATCATGAAGCAGGCCGGTACCGCCATGATGGGTATCGGTACCTCTTCTGGGGACACCCGTGCCGTCGACGCTGCCCAGCAGGCCATCTCCAGCCCGCTGCTCGAGAGCTCCATCGATGGTGCCACGCGCGTGCTGCTCTCCATCGCCGGTTCCAAGGACCTGGGCATCCAGGAGATCAGCGACGCCGCCGACGTTGTCGCCAACGCCGTCGACCCCGAGGCCAACATCATCTTCGGTACCGTTGTCGACGAGTCCCTGGGCGATCAGGTGCGTATTACCGTCATCGCTACGGGCTTCTCCGACTCCAACGTCAACCGTCAGGACGAGCTCTTTGCTGCTCAGCAGTCTCAGAGCAAGGCCGCTGCCTCCGCTGAGCCGCAGCGCACCGCTCCTGCCACGAGCCCGGCTCAGGCCGCTCCGACCCGCAACGTCGGTGGCACCGAGCTTCCTAACTTCGGCAACGATCAGTTCGAGCTTCCCGACTTCCTGAAGCGCGGTAGCTTCTAAGTCGTTCTTTGCATTGTTGTGCACAGGGGCGTGTCCGTATGGACGCGCCCTTTTTATTTCGACTTTGTAAACTAGAACCTCCAATCTCTTTACGTTCCCTTTACGATTGCCTCCAGCGCAGCAGGTATCCTTTTAGAGAAGTATGACAGCCGTATAAACGCGGGCTGTAGCGGCGATGCCGCGGTACTTGTGTTATTAGGAGGCTTTAGTATGGCAGCACGTG
>CABRFW010000030.1 GCA_902470265.1 uncultured Collinsella sp. | reverse complement strand
GGCACCGGCTGCGCGGAAGGCACGTGCGCTGTCGTACTCACAGTTGTTGCCGGGGAACACGGGGATGATCACGCGCGGACGGGCGATCTTGGCGCCGCTGTACACGTGGATGTCCTTGGCACGGAAGTCGATGGTCTCGACCTCGGGGGTCTCGTCGGCGCTGCGGTAGGCAAAGACGCCCTCGATGCCGCTCTCCCAGGCCTCCTGGAGCTCGGAGAGCTCGATGACCTCGGAACCGGTGTCGATGACATAGCCCTCGACGGTGGTGCCCAGGGGCTCGACGACAACGCCGTCGGCGACCTCGGGCAGCTCGGCATCCTCGGCGAGCTCGACGATAAAGCTGCCGTAGAGCGGGGTGAAGAGGCTCTCTACGTCTACATCATCGGCAAGCTCGATGCCGATCTGGTTACCGACGCACATCTTAAAGAGGCTCTCGGCGCCGCAGCCGTAGCCGGGCGTGGAGACGGCCAGAGCGTCGCCGGCAGCGGTAAGCGCCTCGACGGCGTCAAATGCGGCAAGCAACTGCTGGGCGTCGGGACGGTAGTCCTCGCCATAGGTAGCGGGGGCGATGCGGACGACGCGGTGCGTGAGGCCCTTGAACTCGGGCGAGACGGCACGGGCGGCTCTGCCCACGGCGACGGCGAAGCTGATCAGGGTCGGCGGAACGTTGAGCTCGCCGGCCTCGTCCTCAAACGAACCGCTCATGGAGTCCTTGCCGCCGATGGCGCCGGCACCCAGGTCGACCTGGGCCATGAGGGCACCCAGGACGGCAGCCATGGGCTTGCCCCAGCGCTCGGCCTCGGTGCGCAGACGCTCGAAGTACTCCTGGAAGGAGAGATAGGCGCGCTTGTGCTCAAAGCCGGCAGCCACGAGCTTGGCGATGGACTCGACCACGGACAGGTAGGCGCCCGCAAACTGGTCGGCTTCCATCAGATAGGGGTTAAAGCCCCATGCCATGGCGCTCGCCGTGGTGGTCTCGCCGTCCACGGGGAACTTGGCGACCATGGCCGAGCTGGGGGTGAGCTGCGTCTTGCCGCCAAAGGGCATGAGTACGGTCGCGGCGCCGATGGTGGAGTCGAAGCGCTCGGAAAGACCCTTGTTAGAAGCGACGTTGAGGTCGGTGACGAGCGAGGTCATGCGCTCGGCGAGCGTGGTGCCGGCCCAGCTGGGCTGCCACACGCTACGGGCGCACACGTGGGTGACCTGGTGCTTGGGTGCGCCGTTGGAGTTGAGGAACTCGCGGGACAGGTCGACGATGGCGACGCCGTTCCAGGCCATGCGCATGCGCGGCTCGGCGGTAACCTCGGCGATAACGGTCGCCTCCAGGTTCTCCTCGGCGGCGTAGCCCATGAACTCCTCGACGTCACCGTCGGCGACGGCGCAGGCCATGCGCTCCTGGGACTCAGAGATAGCGAGCTCGGTGCCGTCCAGGCCGTCGTACTTCTTGGTCACGGTGTCCAGGTCGACATACAGACCGTCGGCAAGCTCGCCCACGGCGACCGAGACGCCGCCGGCGCCAAAGTCGTTGCAGCGCTTGATCAGACGGCAGGCGTCGCCGCGGCGGAACAGACGCTGCAGCTTGCGCTCGACCGGGGCGTTGCCCTTCTGGACCTCGGCACCCGAGGTCTCGATGGACTCGGTGTTCTGGGTCTTGGAGGAGCCGGTGGCGCCACCGATGCCATCGCGGCCGGTGCGGCCGCCCAGCAGGATGATCTTGTCGGTGGGGGCGGGGCACTCGCGACGAACGTGGTTTGCCGGGGTAGCGCCCACGACGGCGCCAACCTCCATGCGCTTGGCCACGTAACCGGGGTGATAGAGTTCGTTGACCTGACCGGTGGCAAGGCCGATCTGGTTGCCGTAGCTGGAGTAGCCGGCGGCGGCAGTGGTCACGAGCTTGCGCTGCGGCAGCTTGCCCTCGAGCGTCTCGGAAACCGGGACGGTGGGGTCGCCGGCACCGGTGACGCGCATAGCCTGATACACATAGCTGCGGCCCGAGAGCGGGTCACGGATAGCGCCGCCCACGCAGGTGGCGGCACCGCCGAAGGGCTCGATCTCGGTCGGGTGGTTGTGGGTCTCGTTCTTAAACAGGAACAGCCAGTCCTGGTCCTCGCCGTCGACATCGACCTTCACCTTGACGGTGCAGGCGTTGATCTCCTCGGACTCGTCGACATCGGTCATGACGCCGGTCTTCTTGAGGTACTTGGCGCCGATGGTGCCCATGTCCATGAGGCAGACGGGCTTGGCGTCGCGGCCGAGTTCGTGGCGCATCTCCATGTAGCGGTCGAAGGCTTGCTGCACCACGGCGTCGTCGATCGTCACGTCGTCCAGGACGGTGCCGAAGGTGGTGTGGCGGCAGTGGTCGGACCAGTAGGTGTCGATCACGCGGATCTCGGTGATGGTGGGGTCGCGGTCCTCATCGCGGAAGTACTGCTGGCAGAAGGCGATGTCTGCCTCGTCCATGGCAAGGCCGCGATCGGCGATAAAGGCGGCAAGGCCGGCCTCGTCGAACTCGCGGAAGCCGTCGAGCACCTCGACGGGCTGGGGCTCGGGGGCCTCCATGTACAGCGTCTCGGGCAGGTCGAGCGAGGCGATGCGCGCCTCGACGGGGTTCACCACGTAGTGCTTGATGGCCTCGATGGCGGCCTCGTCCAGAGCGCCCGAGATCATATAGACCTTGGCGGAGCGCACGGCGGGGCGCTCACCCTGGCTGATGAGCTGCACGCACTCGCTGGCGGAGTCGGCGCGCTGGTCAAACTGGCCAGGCAGGAATTCGACGGCAAAGACGGCGCCGTCGCTTGCGGGGAGCTCGTCGTAGGTCACATCGACCTGGGGCTCGCTAAAGACGGTCGGCACGCAGGAGCGGAAAAGCTCCTCGTCGATGCCCTCGACGTCGTAGCGGTTGATGATCCTCAGGGCCTCGATGCCCTTGATGCCGAGAATTTCGGTCAGCTCGCCCTTGAGCTGCTGAGCCTCGACGTCGAACCCGGGTTTCTTCTCCACGTAGATACGAGAGACCATTGGTTCCTGCCTTCCTGATCGGTTGGGCGTACGGTACGGTATGCGGCAGCGGTCGGTTTGCGGGGTCTGCCCTGCGGTCGCCTTGAGCCACATGTTTGTAAACCTCACTATGATACGACAGCTCGCGGCGCGGTGAGGACGGCGAGGGTGCTACAGTGAAGCGCAAACAAGAGAAAGGCATCACATGGCATTCGTTTCGCTCGCCATCATCGCACTCGTGGCCTTTGCAAGCCCCTTCATCGCCTCGGCGATTCCTGGAAAACCCGTTCCCGAGACGGTCTTTTTGCTCGTGCTCGGCGCGGTGCTGGGACCCCATATGCTCGGCGTCATCCATGTAGATGCCGAGGTCTCGCTTGTGTCCGAGCTCGGTCTGGCCTTTTTGTTCCTGCTTGCCGGCTTTGAGATCGATCCCAAGAGCATCACGGGTGTCGAGGGGCGCTACGGCTTGGCAACGTGGGTCGTCACGTTTGGTATCGCCTGGCTTGCCGTGCGCTTTACCCCGTGGTTCTCGGTCAGCCATTTCGACGGTATCGCCGTGACGCTTGCCCTCACTTCTACGGCGCTCGGCACGCTCGTGCCCATTATGCGTGAGCGTTCGCTGACCGGAACGCGCGTGGGCGACTCGATTCTCGCGTATGGCACTTGGGGCGAGCTCGGTCCCGTGCTCGCCATGTCGGTGCTGCTGTCTGCCCGCACCGGCATCCAAACGCTCGTGATCCTTGGCTTGTTTGCGGTGGTTTGCGTGTTGCTGGCTGTGGTCCCAAGCCGCTCCAAGCGCGTCGGCAGCCGCTTCTTTGCGTTTGTCGAGGAACGCGCCGATACCACGTCGCAGACCTTCGTGCGCCTGACGGTGCTCATCCTGGTCACGCTCGTGGCGTTCTCGGCCGTCTTTGATCTCGACATCGTGTTGGGTTCTTTTGCCGCCGGCTTTGTCCTGCGCTATATCATCCCCGAGGGCAACCATACGCTCGAGACCAAGCTCGACGGCCTGGCCTACGGTTTTTTGATTCCGGTGTTCTTTACCGTATCGGGCGCAAAGATCGATCTGACGGCCGTGGCGTCGCGCCCGGGCTTGCTCGCGGGCTTTATCGTGGCGTTGCTGATCATTCGCGCGGTGCCGATCCTTGTCTCCATGCGCATTTGTCCCGCAACGCGCGACGTTTCGGCGTATGGCCGCATTACCGTGGCCCTGTACTGCACTACGGCGTTGCCGATCATCGTTGCCGTGACAAGCGTTGCCGTCAACGCGGGAGCGCTGTCGCAAGATATTGCGTCGGTCATGGTTGCCGCCGGTGCCATCACGGTGTTCTTGATGCCGCTACTCGCGCAGCTCTTCTACCGCGTGGTCGACGCCGCGCCGGTCGCCGCCGTGGCGGAGGTTGCCGAGCATCCTGCCGAGGCGCTCGATATCCTACGTGCCCATCACGATTTGGCGAGCCTGCTCGCACGCGAGCACGAGCTGCTGACCTCGCATGGCCATGGTCGCGTATTCGAAGGCCTGCCTACGCTCGATGCGATTGCCGAGCGTCTTTCCGCCGAGGCGGCGAGCGGCCACATCGATGCCCGCATTGTGGACGCGGCGCATCTTCTTGCCGATAAGACCTATGGAGACGAGGTCGACCCGTCCGAGCTGACTCCGCGTGAGCGCCTCCGCCTGGAGCGCGCCAAGCTCGCCGTGCGCGAATACCGCCGCCGCATGTTGGAGCTCTATGCAAGAGAAGAAGCCGAGGACGACGACGGCAAGTAGTCGATACTCTCTCGGGGAAGCCGCGTCCTGCTTTGAAGGCTCGGAACGGGATGTGGTTTCCGAAACGGGGGCCGTTGGGAAACTGTGTCCCGGAATGGGCGCTCAGAGTGGGATGCAGTTTCCGCGAGAGACCCGTTGCGGAAACGGTATCCCAGAATCGGCGTTCAAAACGGGGCGCTCTTTCCGAAACATGGCCCTGAGGGAAGCTGCGTCCCGGTCTGAGTCGGAATTCCGGGACACAGCTTCCCTTTCAAACAGAAGAAGGCGCGCTGCCTGCAGTTGATGCAGACGGCGCGCCTTCTTTGTTGGACTATGTTGAGGCTGGGAGCTGAGGCTTGTGGTCCCTTAAGAGCGGGCGGCTCCGTCGACGGGGAGCACGGCGCCCGTGACATAGGAGGACATGTTGCTCGCTAGGAAAACGAAGGCGTTGGCGACGTCCTCGGGCTCACCCATGCGGCCGAGAGGGATAGTGGCGATGATGGGTTTGATGACCTCTTCGGGCAGGTTGGCGACCATGTCAGTCTTAGTCACGCCAGGGGCAACGGCGTTGACGCGAATACCCATAGGGGCGAGCTCGCGCGAGAGTGACTGGACCATACCGTTGACGGCAAACTTGGACGTGGGGTAACCGACGCCGGAGGGCTGGCCGTACTTGGCGACCATCGAGCTTGTGGTAGTGATGGTGCCGCCGTGGCCGGCCTCGGTCATGATCTTGGCGGCAGCCTGGTGGCCATTAAAGACGGCGACGACGTTAAGGTCCATGACCTTTGCGAACTCCTCGGCCGTGTAGTCCAAGAGGGGTGAACGCTGGGAGATACCGGCATTGTTGACGACCGTGTCCAAGCCGCCCATGTCGGATGCAGCCTGGGTAAAGGCCTCGGTCACGGCTTCGAGTGAGGTGAGGTCGCAGGAGCGGCCCCAGACCTTGGCGTCGGGATAGGCGGCTGTCAGCTTCTCAACGGCCGCATCGGCGGTCTCTTGACGCGAGCCAAAGACAGTGACGGAGGCGCCCTCCTCGATAAAACGGCAGGCGATGGCATAGCCGATACCGCGCGTGCCTCCGGTGATGATTGCTTTCTTGCCCTCGAGCAACATGGTATTTCCTCTCATCGCGGGCGGACATTCGCAGCACAGCGTAGCCGTAACCGGAATCGGCCGTGTTTGCATATCGGTGAACGGTAGCCCGCGTTACCGATGAGCGGCTCGCGCAAATGTGCCCTGTCGTTGTGCTTAGGGCAGGAGACAAAAAGGCTCCCATCCCACATCGGACGGGAGCCCTTCGAGCAAATGCGTTGTGGGGTGTAAACCAAACTAGTTCGCCATGACGCCTTCGGTCCAAGCCTCAACGTCCTCGATGCGCAGGACGTTGGCGACCTCGGCTACGCAGTCGACGCTGGCAAGCTCGGCGGTGGCAGCCTGGACGTCCTTCTCGAGCGCGCGGTGCGTCAGGAAGATGACCGAACAGGCATCGCTGACGCCCGACTTGCCGTCTTCGACCTGGTTGATGAGCGAGATCGAGATGTTGTGCTTGGCAAAGATGTTGACCGTCTCGGACAGGGCACCCACGCGGTCGGCGACCTTCAGGCGCACATAGTACTTGGTCTGGAGCTCGTCCATGGGCTTAAAGGCGAGGTTGTGGCCATAGGGCTCAATCTCGGGCAGCGGAGCCACGCCGCGGCTGATCTGCTCGGAGAGCGACAGGATATCGCCCACGACGGCGCTCGCGGTGGGGAAGGAGCCTGCGCCGGCACCGTAGAACATGGTCTCGCCCACGGCGTCGCCTACCACGTAGACGGCGTTCATGGCGCCGTTGACCTTGGCAAGCATGTGGTCGGCGGGGATCAGCGTGGGATGCACGCGGACGTCGACGCCAGCGTCGGTGTTGCGTGCGATGCCCAGCAGCTTGATGGTGTAGCCGAGCTCGCGGGCCTGGGCAATGTCTTCGGCGCCGATGGTACGGATACCCTGCTGGTAGACATCGTCGGTGGTCACGCGGGTGCCAAAGCCGATGGAAGCGAGGATTGCCGTCTTGCTGGCGGCGTCGAAGCCGTCGACGTCGGCGGACGGGTCGGCCTCGGCATAGCCCTTTGCCTGGGCGTCGGCGAGCACGTCAGCGTAATCGGCGCCCTCGGCGTCCATGCGCGACAGGATGTAGTTGGTGGTGCCGTTGAGAATGCCAGCGATGGTCAGGATCTTGTTGCCCACCAGGTCGTGCTCGAGCGTGCTCACGATGGGGATGCCGCCGCCGCAGCTGGCCTCGCACTTAATCTGCACGCCGCACGCGCGCGCCTTCTCGGCGAGCGTCTCGACATGACGGCCCAGCAGGGCCTTGTTGGCAGAGACGACGTGCTTGCCGTTTTCGAAGGCGGTGGTGAAGATTTCGGTCGCGGGGTGCTCGCCGCCGATGAGCTCGACGACGATATCGACGGCGGGGTCGGTGACGACGTCGTGCCAGTCGCTCGTAAAGGCCTCGCGCTCAATACCGGCGGCTTCGGCCTGCTCCCAGGCAAGCGCGCAGGCGCGGGTCAGCTTAAGGTCGATGCCGTAGGCGGCCAGGTACTCATCGTGGTGGCTCTTGATCAGACGGGCCACGCCGCCGCCGACGGTTCCAAGACCGATGAGGCCGACGTTCACGGTGCGCAGGGGTTCGCTCATAGATAGCTCCTTCGTGCATCTTATGGATGGATTAACCGCTTAAAGGTTGAGTGCATTCTAGCGTGAACCGAGGGCGCGTGCTCGCCAGGCAACAGGAGTCGCACAAAACAGCACCCCCGAAACGCTGCGGAAACATTGGAAACATGCTCGCTATAAACGAACTTCCGTAACAAACTGTCAACGTTTGCGCCATAAGGTTTGCCCCGTACCGCAAGACGGCCGCACTGCGGCCAGCGAAAAAGGGGGACACCATGTTCAACATCAACAGCACGCTCAGCCGTAGGAACTTTCTCTTCGGCGCCGCGGCGCTCGGCAGCACCGTCGCGCTTGCTGGTTGCACGTCGGGTAGCTCGGACGGCGGCTCTGCCGATGACGGTAAGACCTTCAAGATCGGTGTCATCGGCCCTTTGACCGGCGCCGCGGCAACCTATGGCGTTTCGGCCGAGAAGGGTGCCAAGCTCGCCGCCAAGGATTTCTCGACCAAGGACCTCAAGCTCTCGCTTAAGTCCGAGGATGACGTCGCTGACGGCGAGAAGGCTATCAACGCCTTCAATACCTTGTGCGACTGGGGCATGCAGGCGCTCGTCGGCCCCGTTACCACCGGTGCCGCCGTCGCCGTCTCGGGCGAGATCGCCGACGATATGCTCATGGTCACGCCCTCGGCCTCGTCGCTCGACGTCACCAAGGACAAGACCACGGTTTTCCAGGTTTGCTTTACCGATCCCACCATGGGCGCCAGTGCCGCGAAGTTCTTGGCCGAGAAGTACGCGGATGCCAAGATCGCCCTGTTCTACAACTCCGGCGATACGTATAGCTCGGGCGTTGCCGACGCTTTTGCCGAGCAGGCCAAGGCGTCCAAGCTCGACATCGTCGATACCGAGACCTTTAAGGATGACTCTTCCACGAGCTTTACCAACCAGCTCACCAAGGCCAAGGAGGCCGGCGCCACGCTTATCTTTGCCCCGATCTATTACACGCCGGCGTCCGTCCTGCTCAAGAACGCCAAGGACATGGGCTACGACATGACGCTCATGGGCACTGACGGCATGGACGGCCTGCTCTCTGTGGAAGGTTTCGATACCTCTCTTGCTGAGGGGGTACTGCTCATGACCCCATTTTCTGCCGACGACGAGAAGAATGCCGACTTCGTCAAGGCCTATAAGGATGCCTACGACGAGACGCCTAACCAGTTTGCCGCCGACGCCTACGATTGCGTCCACGCCATCGCCGAGGCCATCGACAAGGCGGGCATCGATATTACGGCCGATGGTGCCGACATCGCCGGCGACCTTGCCAAGGCCATGCGCAAGATCAAGATCGAGGGCCTGACGGGCGAGCTCACGTGGAACGACGAGGGCCAGGTCGAAAAGTCCGCTACGGCCTATGTGATTCAGGACGGCAAGTACATCGCCGCCTGAGTGCATATAACGAGACCGGTGGGGCCGTTTTATTCAGGGCAAGGATGCTTGTAACAGAACGGAAACATTACTTTCACACAATAAAGTGGCTAAACTGTATAAACCGATAGAAATACGCATATTCATGGATAAATGAACAAATCCAAAGAAAAGTCGAAATAATCGCCACTTTTCTCAACTAAAGCGTCTACTATTTTGCGAACGCCGAACACGGCGAAGGATGGCCTGTCGGGTAACCGAAACCCGACGAGATTTGAGAGGAGAGCCGCATGTCGAGCCTCACCGGTAAGTCATTGAACCCTGTTATGAATCGCAGGAGCGTTATCGCGAGCGCAGCAGGTCTGGGGGCGATGTCCATTCTAGCTGGCTGCTCCTCCAACGGCGGCGACAGCGGTTCCGCTTCGGGCGATGCTTCGTTTAAGATCGGCACCATCGGCCCGCTGACCGGCGCCAACGCGTCCTACGGCAAGTCCGTTACCCAGGGTGTCGAGCTTGGCTGCAAGGATTTCTCGACCAAGGAGCTGCCGCTTGCCAGCAAGGCCGAGGATGACCAGGCCGACGGCGAGAAGGCCGTCAACGCCTTCAACACCCTGCTCGACTGGGGCATGCAGGCCCTCGTCGGCCCGACCACCACGGGTGCGTCGGTTGCCGTTGCCGCAGAGTGCGGTAACGACCCCAAGACGTTCATGATCACCCCGTCCGCGTCCTCCGAGGACGTCACCGACGGCAAGGATTGCGTCTTTCAGGTTTGCTTTACCGACCCCAACCAGGGTGTCAACGCTGCCAAGTTCCTGGCGCAGAAGTATGCGGACGAGAAGTTTGTGCTGTTCTATAACTCCGGCGACGCCTATTCTTCGGGTGTTGCAGATTCCTTTAAGGCCCAGGCCGCTGAGTCCAAGCTCGAGATTGTTGACGAGGAGACCTTTAAGGACGACTCCGCCACGAGCTTTACCAACCAGCTGACCAAGGCCAAGCAGGCCGGCGCCACCATGATCTTTGCGCCGATCTACTACACGCCGGCGTCCGTCCTGCTCAAGAACGCCAAGGACATGGGCTACGACGTCAAGATGATGGGCTGCGACGGCATGGACGGCATCCTGGGCGTTGAGGGCTTCGACACCTCTCTTGCCGAGGGTCTGCTGCTCATGACCCCGTTCTCCGCTGACGACGAGAAGAACGCCGACTTCGTCAACGCTTACAAGGATAAGTACGGCGATACCCCCGACCAGTTTGCCGCCGACGCCTACGATGGCGTGCACGCGGTGGCCGAGGCCGTCAAGGAGGCCGGTCTTGGTGTCGACGCCGATCCGACCGAGGTCGCCGAGAAGCTGTCCAAGGCTATGCTCAAGATTACCGTTGACGGTCTGACCGGCAAGCTCACCTGGAACGATAAGGGCCAGGTCCAGAAGGAGCCCACGGCGTACGTCATCACCGACGGCAAGTACGTGCAGGCCTAATTGGCCGCCTTACATAGAGCGGTTTTGATCCCAAGCAGGGGAGGTTTTGGCCTTCCCTGCTTGCTTGGTATCTAGGGACAGTGTAACGTCCCTGTTTCATACATTAACTGGAAACCTATTCGAAAGGGGGATGTGGAACATGACGGTCTTTATCCAATACCTGGTCAACGGCCTGTCCATGGGCAGCGTCTACGCCATCATCGCGTTGGGCTACACCATGGTCTACGGTATCGCCAAGATGCTCAACTTCGCTCACGGCGATGTCATCATGGTCGGTGCCTATGTCTCGTTCTGCGCCACGTCGTATCTCGGCCTCCCGGGCTGGGCATCTGTAGTTCTCTCTTGTGTGGTCTGCACGGTTCTCGGTGTTCTCATTGAGGGTCTGGCCTATAAGCCGCTGCGCCAAGCAGGCCCGCTGGCCGTTCTGATCACGGCCATCGGCGTGTCTTACTTCCTGCAGAACGCCGCGCAGCTTCTGTGGGGCGCCACGCCCAAGAACTTCACTTCGCTCGTCACCTTCCCGGTGCCGGAGTTCTTGGCCAAGTTCAACGTAAGCGCCGTCTCGCTCGTCACCATCGTCGCCTGCCTGGTTATCATGGCCGGCCTGATGTTCTTTACAGGTAAGACCAAGATGGGCAAGGCCATGCGCGCTGTGTCCGAGGACAAGGCCGCCGCTCAGCTCATGGGCATCAACGTCAACCGCACCATCTCGATGACGTTCGCCATCGGCTCCGCCCTTGCCGCCATCGCCGGCGTGCTCCTGTGCTCCTACTCGCCGGTGTTGCAGCCCACCACGGGCGCCATGCCTGGCATCAAGGCCTTCGACGCTGCCGTTTTCGGCGGCATCGGCTCCATCCCCGGTGCCTTTGTCGGCGGTATTCTCATCGGCATCATCGAGGCGATGGCGCAGGCTTACATTTCCACGAGTCTTGCCAACTCCATCGTCTTTGGTGTTTTGATCATCGTCCTGCTCGTCAAGCCTGCCGGCCTCTTGGGCAAGTACGTCCCCGAGAAGGTGTAGGTGAGCGTTATGAAGTTTCTTAAAGACAGGCAGACGCGTCACGACTTTGTCACGTACACCATGTGCATCGTGGCGTTCGCCATCGTGTTCTTTATGCAGTCTAACCACATGATTCCGCGCATGATTGCCGGTCAGCTGGTTCCCATCACGGCCTATATCGTCATGGCCATCTCCCTTAACCTCGTCGTCGGCATCGCGGGCGACTTGTCGCTGGGCCACGCGGGCTTTATGAGCGTCGGTGCCTATACGGGCATCGTCACTGCCGTCGCGCTGGAGAGCACCGTTCCGTCCGATCCGATGCGTCTGATCATCAGCATTGTGGTCGGCGCTATCGCCGCTGGCATCTTGGGCTTCTTGATCGGCATCCCGGTCCTGCGCCTGAGCGGCGACTATCTGGCCATCGTGACCCTGGCTTTTGGCGAGATCATCAAAGAGGTCGTCACCTGCCTCATTGTGGGCGTCGATTCCCGCGGCCTGCATGTGATCTTTAACATCACGGGTAACTCCACGATCGACGACCTGCACCTGCTCGAGGACGGCACCGCCATCATCAAGGGCGCGCAGGGCGCATCGGGCGTGTCGACCTATTCGACCTTCCTTGCCGGCGCAATCCTGGTTATGGTCGCGCTCGTGATTGTGCTCAACCTGGTTCGCAGCCGTACCGGTCGTGCCATTATTGCCGTGCGCGACAACAAGATCGCTGCCGAGTCTGTGGGCATCTCCGTCACCCAGTACCGCATGATCGCCTTCGTGGTTTCCGCTGCCC
>CABRFW010000029.1 GCA_902470265.1 uncultured Collinsella sp. | reverse complement strand
TCCACCTGGTAGCCCTCGTGCTCCAGCTCGAGCGTCACAAAGCGGGCGATTTTCTCCTCGTCCTCTACGATCAGGATCCGTGCCATGCGTGCCCCCGTCTGCGATTACTTGTCGTCGTTGAGATTTTGCTTGATGTCGTCCGCGGCGTCGGCGGCGTGATCCATAAGGTTGTTGATGCTGCCGGGCACGTCTCCGTCGCTGTCGATGCGGTAGCGCATGCCAAAGAACAGGCCAATCAACATCAGCCATATCGTGGCGCCCCAGGCAAACAGCGCGACGATGGGGATCAGGATGGGAATGTTGAGGATGATCGCATCGCGGCGCGTGGCGATAAACTTGGTGTCCAGGCTCAGGCGGAAGAGCTTTTTGAGGTACTCCCACACGCTGTCCATCTTCTTGGAGAAGTCGGTCTTTTCGCTCGACTTCTCGTAGGCGGCCTGCGCGGCGACCATCTCGGCTGAGGGCTCATCGACTGGCGCGGACTCGGTGGCGGCGTGCGCCGACGTGGTCTGCGTCTTGCCCTGCGACTCGAGCCAAATGATGGCGTCCAAAACGTTGCCGTCGGCGGCGTCGAGCGCGGCCTTGGCATCGGTGTAGCTCACGTTGCACTTGGTGCGGATGGTTTCAACTTTTTCGAGGTCGTCCATGACCTGTTCCTTTCGTTCGATGGGCGCGACGCCGGGCGATTTGCCCGGGCGCGAGCGTTGCGTTCGGCGGTCTGCGTTGCGCGGCGCCGCCCCGCCCTTGGTCGAACTCTATAGTGCAGGTTATAGATTAAGCGATTCTTGAGCCAAGATTAATGTTGGATGAGTTTTTGGGTGGGATGAAGTTAATATTCAAGGAGGCGGCCGCTTGCAAACTTTCCTCGTGGAGTTCCGTATAGAATGGCTTCGACTGCGGTAAAATGAGCTTAGTAAACCCGCCCGGCCTCTGCTCTCGAGCATGCACACTGGCGGGTCTTCTTTTATGCATCGAGCACAGGAGCACCATGGGGGAATACAAGAAACCCTGGCTGACCTTCGAGGAGCAGGCCGACCTGCTCATAGTCGAGCGCGGCCTGGTGGCAGACCGCGATGACCTTATCGCCCACCTCGCAAACGTTGGCTATTACCGCCTGAGCGGCTACTGGTACATCTTCAAGCGCAAGCCAGAGGCAGACAAGGAGGGCGAAAAGGACGAGCGTTTCGTCGAGGGCACGACATTCGACCAGATCTGGAAGCTCTACACCTTCGACAGGCAGTTCAGGCTCATCGTCTTGGACGCCATCGAGCGCGTCGAGGTCTACTTCCGCACGCAGCTGGCCTATGAGCTCGCGGGCAAGACCGGAGCGTTCGGCTTCTTCGACCGCGAGAATCTCCCGCGCCTTGAGGGCGATGCGTACGGCGAGTTCATCGAACGATGCACTGAGGAGCTTGACCGCTCGCGTGAACCCTTCGCTATCCACTTCAAGGAGGCCTACGGCGACGCGCATGACCTGCCGCCCTATTGGATTCTCGTGAACCTGATGGACTTCGGCACGATGCTTCGCCTCTACAACGGCGCGTCGGTTGACATCAGGAACAGAATCTCTGGGGACCTGGGCGTATCGTCGCGCGTGTTGAAGTCGTGGCTCGTGGCCATCAACACCGCTCGCAACATATGTGCACACCATGGCCGCCTGTGGAACAGAGGGCTTGGCACCAGGCCGACCATCCCCACCAAGTCGAAGTATCCAGAGTGGCACGAGCCGTACCAGGTGCGGTCGGACAACATGTTCGGCATACTCACCATCCTGAGTTACCTGCTGGAGCGCATCGCCCCCGAGACAGGCTGGCGCACACGTTTGTTTGAGCTGCTAGACAGGCTGGATGCCGACGAGCTGCACCGCATGGGGTTCGCGGAGGGTTGGCAGGGATGCCCGCTTTGGGAGCCGTATCTGCCCGCTGCGGAGCTTGGGAAGAAGCTCGAGCGCGGGTATGAGGAGCGCGGGGGAGTGCCATTATGTGAACCATTCACCGACGAATGAGAAAAGGCAGCGAGTGCGGTCCCCCGCGGGATTATCCTGGACCTATTACGTGAGCGGTGCGCGGGCGAGGAGCAAACATGGCAGGCCGTGGAGACAAATGGTCGAGGGAAGAAACCCTTGCGGCTCTGTTTTTGTACCTCGCCCTACCATCAAAAAAGGTTGATAAAACAGGCGAGGACGTCCAGGCGTTAGCTAAGGCCATTGGCAGAACGCCGAACGCAGTCGCTCTAAAAATCTGGAATCTTGCATCTTTCGATGAGCGTCGACGCGCTCGCGGCAAGGTTGGAATGACCCATGCGAGCAAAATGGATGAGATGGTTTGGGTTGAGTATTCCTCTGCTGGCGATGAGCTCGTCGAGGAAGCGACCGAGGTGTTCCTCAATCGATTCGATTTTGAAGAACCGCTAAGCGATGAGTTGAAAGAGACGATTGGCTTTGATTTGCCAGAGGGCAAAGAGCGCGAAGCAATCGTTTCGATGCGGGTGAACCAGGAGTTCTTTCGAAATACCTTGCTCGTCAATTACGATTCAAGATGCTGCTTGACGGGGCTATCAAACAAGGCTCTGTTGGTTGCTAGCCATATCAAGCCCTGGATTGTCTCTGATCCAAAAACGGAGCGACTTGCCCCCGACAATGGATTGCTCTTGAACGCATTGCACGATAAGGCGTTCGATCGGGGGCTAATTACCATTACGAAGGACCTAAAGATAGTGGTGTCCGGTGTGGTCGGACATGAAACACCTGAGGATGAGTATTTGTGGCGCTACAACGGAAAGCCAATTACGCTTCCGAAGCGATTTGTCCCACGAGCTGAGTTTATTGAATACCACAACGATATGGTGTTTAAGGGGTAATTGGACTATCTCCCGACCAAGCGAGGATTCGGATTGGTTTGCTGGAATGTGGCAGTGCCCTGTTCTAAGCAACGTATTTGTGATAGCCACCCGCTCACCTTGTGACGATAATGCAGAATTGCGGCACGGATAGAACTGCGCTAACCTTTGCGAATATGCGGAGCGGGGGCAAGCCGCTAAACTACACCCCCGCTCCGTTCCGAGTGGAGCCTCAATTGCGCATTGGGGCTCTACTTCCTTTTAACATGGACGTATCGCGTGATTGTTCCGGTCTTTACGATTCGCCCGGTCTTGGTAACTCGGTACTTCGGGATTCGCACTCGAACATATGCCATCTTCATCACCTCCTTCAGGATGCTGCGTGCCACTTAATGCATGCGGCGCTTGTGGTCTGCCAGCGTTTTGCCGGCTTGCGACTTGGCCCGAGGGCTCGACTTGCCGCTCGCCAGAACAGCGGCGGCTTTGCTGAGCTTGGGGCTGTGATGCCGTGCCATACAATCACCTCCCTACGGCTGGCAACGGACAGGTTGGCTCGTGGTGCCCCGAACCGATTCGAGGGTAGCACCGCTCGGCTTAAAAAGTCAATCTCTATTCCAATTCTGTTGGTTTTGTTCTATACTAGAAAGTGCCATTATGGGGCGGATAGTGTCTGGAGAAATGGAAAATGAAGAAGAGGAATGTACTGAACCTTATTAAATACCATGTGGAGGACAACAACTACGGCTTTCGTCAGGAGGCCATAGAGATCGCCCATGACTTCGATCGGGCCGGCGACACCGAGCTCGCAGAATACGTCCTCGCCCTTCTTTCGGACGCGAATACCTTTGTCCCACAGACAAGCGGCGGCGTGGGCCATTTCCTCAGGAGAATGGACTACTCCCGCTCGCCCCTCCCTCTCCCAGAGGTCATTTCTGAGGACGTGAAGGGAATCATAAATGCAGTCGGCCATGACGCGGGCATCAATAAGTTCCTGTTCCAAGGACCTCCCGGCACAGGCAAGACCGAAACGGCCAAGCATGTCGCCCGAATCCTTGAGAGGGATTTGTTTGTCGTCGACTTTAGCGAGGTCATCGACAGCAAGCTCGGACAGACAAGCAAGAACATCACGACTCTCTTCCGCGAGATCAACGGGTTTGCCAACCCGGGCAGAATCGTCGTGCTCTTCGACGAAATCGACGCCCTTGCGATGGACAGGAACAACAGCCACGATGTCCGCGAGATGGGACGCGCGACGTCCACGTTCCTCCGCGAGTTGGACAGTATGAACACGCAAGTCGTGCTCATCGCCACGACCAACATGTACGGAACGCTCGACAAGGCGATGATTCGTCGGTTTGATTCCGTGATCGACTTCGGCAGGTACACCCGAGATGACCTCCTCGAGGTAGCGACCACGCTGCTCAACGTGCATCTAGCCAAGTTCCGCTTTGCCGGGAAAGATGTGCGCCTATTCAACAAGATAATGCGGCTTATGGACGAGGTGCAGTATCCTGCTGAGCTCTCAAACCTCATCAAAACGGCGATTGCTTTCAGCAATCCAGGCGAGCCGTTCGACTACATGCGCCGCCTTTACAAGGCTGCGACGGGCAACGTAGTTCCCGACGCCAAGAGCCTCCGCGAGCAGGGCTTCTCCATGCGCGAGATAGAGACGCTGACGGGCACGCCGATCAGCACTCTTTCGCGCGAGCTGAAAGGTTAGACGATGAGCAACGCTATTCTCGAACTGAAGGGCTCTTATGAGCGCAAGGGGGCAATGCCTCCCGGCCCGCCGTCGCTCCCAAATGGGCAATCCGTTTCTGCTGACGAGCTTGAAGGTCTAAAGGCCGATCTTGTCGAGTGCAGGAACTATTGGAAGCGCCAGCAACTCGGCATCGACTACCTAATTAATGCTCGTTATAAATCGACCGTGGCTAAGAGTAATCGTTGCAGGAGGCTCCTGGCGCGAAGCAGTGACAACGCAAGTGACTCCATTGTCGGCGCAAGGTTCGAGCAGATACCTGGAAGCGCGGGGAATAACCCCCGCCACATCATCACATACCGCGTTGCCCCGCAGACGCTGGACAAGACGGTAGAGGAGCTGGGCACCTGTATAGGCATCCTGCGGCGAAATTACCCAAACGGCGTGATAGGCAGCAAGGAGCTGTCGCAGCTCGACAAAGAAAAGTTCGACGCTTACGGAGCGTCAATCTCAAAAACGGCCTTCGCGCAAATCATTCGCGATGCCCATTACCTCGTTAATTTCTATTACACCGACACAATCGATGATGCGTACAAGAACGACGACGCCTTCGTCACCATATACGATACTGGGACGGATACATACGAGCTGCTAAGCCGAGTCATACCCGCGCTGGACAGCGGACAGGTCTTTGAGAACTGCGTTCGCTTGTATCCCGACCAATATGAGCGGCTTCGTCGCGAAGCGCCCTACCTCGTCGCCATGTCTACGGTCAACTTCGCCGACACTGACCTAGCGAAACTCTGGGGCGAGAGGGCCTATAGGGAATACGAGGCGCGTTTGCCGCTACCGCCCTCGATTCCCGATCCGGACGGAGAGCCAGTCGTCGGCGTTATCGATACGCTATTCAACGAGAACGCATATTTTAGCGCGTGGGTTGATTACCAGGACTGTATGACCGAGAAACGCGACTGCAACAACGACGTGGCCCACGGGACGCAGGTTTCCTCCATCATCGTCGATGGCCCCTCGCTCAACCCCGAGCTAGACGACGGCTGCGGCCGTTTCCGCGTCAAGCACTTCGGCATCACCGACGGCGAGAAGCTGAACTCGCTTACCGTTATGCGCGACGTCAAGAGGATAATCGAGGCAAATCTGAGCATTAAGGTTTGGAACCTGTCGCTCGGCACCGCCTCGGAATGCCCGGAAAACTCAATTTCTCCGGTCGCGTCGATCCTTGATGAGCTGCAGGCGAAATACGACGTGGTGTTTGTGGTATCGGGAACGAATCTCGAAAACGGAGAGGAGACAAAGCGCGTTGGATCGCCGGCGGATTCAATCAATTCCGTGGTGGTTAACTCGGTGGGACGCGACTGTGCGCCAGCAATCTACTCGCGCCACGGGCCGGTCTTGTCGTTCTTCGGCAAGCCCGACATAAGCTACTACGGCGGCACCAAGGAGGACGGGCTCGTTGTGGCGGCGCCTTTCGCCCTCGTGCGTGACTGGGGTACGTCTTTCGCCGCCCCGTGGATCGCACGAAAGCTCGCCTTTCTGATTTATAAGGCTCGACTCACGAGGGAGGAGGCCAAGGCGCTTCTCATCGACTCGGCCTATGGATGGGGTGAGGGCGGTCTATCCAATACAAGGGGGTACGGCGTTCCGCCTATCAGTATTGAGGACATAATCGGCACGCCCAACAACGAGATTCGATTCATCCTCTCGGGCGCAATCGACAGCTATGAGACCTACAACTACGGTATACCGATTCCCATGAACGACGGCAGGTATCCGTTCATGGCGCGGGCCACGCTCTGCTACTTCCCGGAATGCCACAGGAGCCAAGGCGTCGATTACACCACCACAGAGATCGACCTCCATTTCGGACGCATCAAGGGTAAAGGGATCAAATCCCTGGACAAAAACGTCCAGGGAGACGAAGGTTCCCAAGTCTATGAAGCGGAAGCACGTGCGCTCTACCGCAAGTGGGACAACGTCAAGCACATCGGCGACGTGTTCAAGTCCCGGTTCGCCCCGCGCAAAGCCTACGACAACCCGCAATGGGGCATTATGCTGCGCAAGAAGGAGCGCAACAAGCCTGGTGCTGGAGATGGAATCAGGTTTGCAGTCGTTGTCACTCTACGAGAGATGTACAACGTGAACCGCATCGAGGAGTTCGTGCAACGCTGCTCGCTGCGAGGGTGGATAGTAAACCGCATCGACATCGACGTGATCAACCAGATATATGAGGCCGCCGAGGTTGAAATCGACTTTGAAGACTAGTGCGCCGGTCTTGCAGCGTTCATGCTCGGATTCGAGTGCGGCCTAATTGTCCGAGGCGGGTGCTGGATAGCACTTCATGCAGCAGCATCTAACGCCCGCCTCGGCTGACAAATTTCACTATTCGAGTGGTCAATCGGTTATGAAAAGCCAGGTTTTAGATGACGTAATTCATAAGGCAAGACAACTGGGGATATTGCAAATAGCGCAAGGTTCGGCCGCTTGGGAATAGAGTTCACGGCAGTGAGGACCAACTTTCAAAGTATGCCCAGCTGCTTTATGACACATTGTAGTTTTGATTAATTTATAGCCTTTTATATGCTAAAACACGATGATTGAATACATCGCGATTCAGCATCTATGCCAAATACGTCTTACTTGAAGAATTTAAAGGTCACCCTCACGAACAGACTCATGTTGGCATCGGTCGAAGACTCGCAGTCGGTTATATCGGTAAAACAGGGCTTGAATCTTCGGTAAGTTCTTATAATAATTTAGTGCATTTGAAAGGCAGAGGATCAAGTGGAGGGCTTTTAGATGTCAACAGAGAGCACCGGCATTTTCGCCACAAAAGAGTATCGCTTTCTCTGCTGGCTCGACGCCCAACAAACTGCTACGCCCGAGGGGCCTGCAATCAAGATGTCACAAAGCGCAATAGCGGAGGCATACGGGAGCAGTCCTGCGACCATTAACGGTTGGATCAAGTCGCTCAAGGACTCGAACTGCCTTACAACCTACCGGAAAAAGAGCGGCTATATTGTTACGGAAACGGGAAAGCAAGCAATAAAGAAAATGAAAGAGTTGGAAGGCGTTATTTTTCAAGGTGACAGCAGGCCTTCGGAGCCGGCACCCTCCTCCTTGTCATATATCGATGTATTCTCAGGATGTGGAGGCCTATCGTTGGGCCTTGGCTGGGCAGGCTGGTCGGGTATCTTCGCAATTGAGAAAGACCCTATGGCCTATTCCACTTTTGAACATAATTTAATTAGCGAAACCTCCCCCTATAGCCACTTTCAGAATTGGCCTGAATGGCTCACTAAGGAATCGCACGATATTAACGATGTTCTCTCAGACGATACCGCGAGAGGGCATCTGAAAGAACTAAGCGGGGAGGTGACTCTTCTCGCTGGCGGCCCTCCATGTCAGGGGTTCTCCGTCGCGGGGGCGCGCAACGGCAATGACCCGAGAAACCTGCTTGTTTTTAAACAAATTGAAATGGCCAGAATACTCAGGCCACGCTTCGTGCTGGTGGAAAACGTTGGTGGATTTGGGAAAAAGTTCGTACTGCGTCCAAGCGATAACACCACAAGAAGCGTCGCCGAAGAGGCGGTCGATAAGCTCAAAGAGTTGGGCTATAGCGTCGGGAAAATCACCATAAACGCTGCCGACTTCGGTGTCCCACAGATACGCAAGCGGGTAATACTGCTTGCTATTTCCGAGGACTACGCAGGGAAACTTGATGTCAAGAGTTTGCTCGATGACTTGCTTTCATCTATCTGCATCGAGCAGAGGAAGGACCTTAGGCTTGCCACAAGCAGATATGTAAACGTCGCAGAGGCGCTGAGCGACCTTTCAGGCGATGAACTTGTGGCAGACCCAGAATTCCCAAGGTTTAAAACATGCAAGTATCTGCCTGCGAGCACTTCCTACCAGAAGCTCATGAGGAAGAATATTCGAAAGCAAGCAGTGCCGACCTGCCATCGCTTCAATCGGCACAGCGATAAGCTCATTGCGCTCTACAACAAGGCGCATATGACGCAGCAACCCGGGCGCCTCAGCAAGGAGTTCTTGTATGCGAACGGGTGTCACTCAAACAAGCGGTTTGTTCTAGACCTCGAAAAACCTTGCTCAACGCTAACAACTGCGCCAGAGGAGCTCATACATTTCGATAAACCTCGAGTCGTAACTCTCCGGGAGATGGCTCGCCTGCAATCGTTCCCTGACGACTTCCAATTCTATGGACGCTATACACTTAACGGCCCTGCAAGAGGAGTCGATGTTCCCCGGAATGCGCAAATTGGCAACGCTATCCCGCCTCTGGTAGGCAGGGCTTTGGGGCTAGCCATAAAAGACGTCATTTCGCTTGTTCAAACAGATGATGAAAGGTTGGAGCAATACCGCCCGAGCAACGATTAACTCAATGCCAGATTGAGTTATCGTACTCGATAGAGATGGCATGATAAATCACCTCGGTTACGAACTGGCTCGGATCGAGGTGATGTTTTTCTGAGTACTCATTGACATCGCGCCAGGTCTGTCCCGACAGCCTAACCGGCCTATAGAACTCAGGGAAAGCGTAGCCGCATTGTGAGCAATCTTTCTGGCATCCTCGGCAGACGACGCTCTTTTCGATATTGCAAGAATCACAAAGTGGCTGCCAATTTGTAAGGTCATCGGTACCACCGCGGGCACGGGGGACTTTGTGATCCTGCTGAAATCCATTCTCATCGGGCGTGCAACCACAGACGGCGCAAACATTGTTGTAGGCCCCAAGGACCATCTTCCATTTATCTGCCGAGAGTGATGTTCTGGGCCGTTTCTTTGGTGAGATGTTCAAATGAATGAGCTGATACCTCTGCCCATTCTTGATGATGCCTAGAAACCCCTCATCGCCCTGCAATTCGCGCAACCGCCTGAACGGATCGTGGTATGTGCCGCCCTTGGCGCGATCAATCGCAGCCCTGATCTCTTCGCGGCCAACGATAGGCCCGGGTATGCCATACCCTTTCGGCCAAAGAGTCTCCAATATGACGCGATAGATTTGCCGGTTGGCCTTACTGTTCGTAATGAAGCCCGACGATGCCTTATCAATCCATCCGTCGCGCTCGACCAGGTAGTTATCACCATCAGTGTTAGGAGTTTGAAAATCCTGCTGTGCCTGACTAGACTTAGTGCGTCTTGGAGCGGACATGATGACCACCTTAAATCGTGAGTAACAGCTGCAAGTGTATCACTTGCCATATGAGCAACAGACAAACAGAGCCTATCGACCGAAGCTTCTAGCAGGAAGGACGCCTCTACAAGTTTCACAGGCTCCCGCACATCTGCCCCACGCTCGCCAACGTTTCACCTTTTCAGCCGCCCCGTGGCCGGGGCCGTCCGGGCTCGGAGCTGCTCGTCGGGGCTCGCCCGCGTCGTGGCCGCGTGCACTTCGGGCGCTTCCGTCGGTTCGGTCGCGCCACGGGCCGCCCATGGCGCTCGTGAGTCTCACGATGCGTCCGTCTCGCCGACGTCCTGCTGAAGCGCGCGAGCTCGAACCTGGTCTTGTGCTAGGTGGCCGAGCTGTTGGCCTGCGTGTTGGCGCTGGTCTTCATTGCCGTGGCCTATGTCGTCGTGAGCATGGCCATCGCGCTTGCAATCGCGGCCGTCGTCTTGGTGGTGTGCCTTGCCGGGTCTCCCGTTATCTATGTCACCACGTGGTGCAGGTAGCGGACTGTTGCTCCCAATGGCCCGCGGTGTCAGCGACCGATCGGCAGGCTGCCGGGAAAAGTCCAGGTAGCCTGCCGATCCCAGCTTTACATCGTTCCCTTGCTCGCGGCGTAATGCTCCGCCTGCTTAAAGGCGTCCTCGTAGGCGCGCTGTTTTGCTTCGTACTCTTGCACGTAGCGCTCCTGTTCCGCTCGGCTGGGGGGACGGGTACGGTCATGCTTCGTAGGTCTTTGGGAGATAGCTGCGCAAGCGAGTCTCCGTGCGAGGAGGCCATAAGTCTCTGCTGTCCTTCATCGGACGACAGGTAGGCTAAGAAGAACCGTGCTAGTCGTTCATCTTCAAGGGATGCGCAGAAGATGACATCGCAAGGGACAATGAGCTTAGGGCATAGCTGGGGTTCCCGAAGCACTGAATCGCGATTCGTGCTTCCAGGCACTACGAGGGCTAGCTTAAATGGCGAAGACGCTCGTGCCAATCAGCGCGGGGCAGAGGTCGAACTTGTTGCTGCCCAAGGCGATGCCGATCGGGCAGACATCGATGCTGCTGCCGCCCAGACGGAGCTCGATATGGCCCAGCAGGCTGCGAGCGATGCCGATGCCGCCGTGGCAACGGCTCAGGCAAAGTCTGACGCGGCTGCTGTCCGCGCCTCTCAGCTTAAGAACGCCGCCGCATCGCTTGCCAAGGCTACCGAGGACAAAGCCGCTGCCGATACCGCGCGCGATGCTGCGGCGACGGCCGTGATGGATGCCGAGTACGACTGGGTAGATGCTGACAAAGCCGTGACGGATACGGCTGCCGCCCGCGATGCCTCTGCCGCCGCGGTTGCCCGCCTGCGTAGGATCAATCTTGCCGAAGCCATTGTTAACGGCGGCGCTGACGATGCAGGCGAGGCGCTCAACGCCAAGATTGCCGCGGCTCACGATGCCGCCGAGCACGCCGCGGCCGCCAATGCCGAGCTCGATGCCGCCGTGGCTGCGGCGGATGCTGTGGCGCCGGCATACTTGGAGGCGCTTGCAAACTACGCCGCCGCCAAGGCCGAGCTCGACCAGGCTATTGTCGAGCTCAACGCCGAGATCGCTCGCCAAGAGGCCGCCGAACGCGGGAATGGCGAGCAGGCCCAGCCCGCCACGCAAGTGACGTACCAGGCCAAACATGCGGTGGCAACAACCGAGGCCGCGACGTGGCAGACGGCGATGCCTGCCACGGGCGATACGCCCGACCTACTGGGCGAGACCTTCGTTATCGGCGGCACGGTCCTGGTGGCCGCCGGCGTCTTCCTGTCCGATAAGCGCCGCCAGCTGACCCGTTAGGGACAGAAGGAAAGCGGACCATTTTCGGCGCGCACCGTAGGGGGCAAGAAGGTCCCACGCGGTGCGCGCCTAAAAACGTGTCCGCACGCAATGTGACACTTAGCCTGTCGCCCTGCTCTGTCGCGGCGGCATGCACCTGAACAACGGCCCTCTAAGGAGATCGATATCGATGAGTGACAACACCAAGCATCTCGCAAAGAGGTGCGTCAAGGACGCAGGGCCGTGCCTCGCGCTGTGCGTTGCCGGCGCTGCGGTCGCGCTGCTGGCTGTTCTGGGGCCGTTCGACGTGCTTCGAAGCGGCGGCTCTCTGCATGTTTGCATGGCCCTTGCCGGTGCCATGATGACCGGCGGCGTGCTCGATCTGGTTTTTTGGGTGTTTGACCCGTTTGGATGGAAGAACGAAGGGTAAGCCCTAAGGGATGGATGCCCCGCAGCGTTAGGAGGTTCCTATGATTTAGTTTACCAGCGATACTCACTTTGGACACGAGAACATGCTACGGCTTGCCGACAGGCCTTGGTCGCCTTGATTATCAACTTCATCCGAACACCTCCCACATTCATCCGCACATGTGCGGA
>CABRFW010000028.1 GCA_902470265.1 uncultured Collinsella sp. | reverse complement strand
TCTCGGCGCTGGGCGTGCCCGCGACCGTGCTCACCGACAACATGAAGAGCGTGGTTGTTAGCGCTAATCTAAAATTAACCACTTTCGCAAACGCATCTCGCCGAATGCGCTAACGCGCTTTCGCCGACCCCGCTAACGTACTTTCACCAACTGCGCTAACGGAACTATGCTCCGATCGGGTATCCGACCCGGGAGGAGCGGGATATGGAGCGAAACGTAATGGGAGAGCTGAACGTCTACAGGGGGTCCGGCGCGAAGCCGAACTTCAGCGAGATCGCGAGGAGGCACGGCATGGACCGGCACACGGTCGCCAAGTACTGGCGGGAGGGCGAGTCCGCCGCCGACGGGAGGTCCGCGAGGGGCAGCGCCTTCGACCCGCTCGAGGAGGAGATCCGCGCGAAGGCCCAGCTGCCCGGGATGACCAAGATGGCCGTCTACGCGTTCCTGCGCGAGGGCCGCGGGGAGGGGCTGCCCGGGTACGGCGCCTTCACCGCGTGGTGCCGGGCGCGCGACGTGCCCTTCGGGGGCGCGGGCGGCCGCGAGCCGCACCCGCGGTTCGAGACGCCCCCGGGAAGGCAGCTGCAGTTCGACTGGAAGGAGGGCATGAGGCTCGTCGACTCGGAGGGCGAGCTCTTCGAGTTCAGCGTGTTCACCGCGACGCTCGGCTACTCCCGGAAGCACCGCTTCATACCGGTCAGGAGCCGCACGCTCGACGACCTGCTGTCCTGCCTGCTCGCCACCTTCACCCGCCTCGGCGGCGTCCCGGAGGAGTGCATCACGGACAACATGTCGTGCCTGGTGACCGTCTCGGGCCGCAGGAGGACCAGGCAGGAGAGGGCGTGGCGATTCGCGCGGGAGGCCGGCTTCGAGCTCAGGCTCTGCGCGCCGCGCTCGCCGCAGACCAAGGGCAAGGACGAGTCGGCCAACCGCTTCCTGAACCGCCTGCTCGCCTACGGCGGCGAGTTCACCGGGTGGAGCGGCCTCGCCGAGGCGGTGGCCCGGGTCGAGGCCCAGGCCAACTCGGAGCCGAACCGCACCACCGGCCTGCCGCCCGACGCGCTGTTCATGCGGGAGAAGGAGAGCCTGCGGCCCATCGGGAACCTCCGGCTCCTCGAGTCGATGGTGGGCGACGTGAGCGTCCAGACCGTCCCGCCGACCATGCTCGTCAGGGCCGCCGGCAGGGAGTGGTCCGTGCCCAGGCGCTGCATCGGCCGGCGCGTGAGCGTCATAGCGATGCCCGGCGGCCAGGTCGTGGTGAGGATGGCCGGCGAGGAGGTCGCCGTCCACGACGCCGCGTCCGGGCCGTCGAGGCCCATCAACTACGACCCCGACCACTACGAGCAGGCCCTCGAGGGGAAGCGGGGCCTGGCCGACGCGGACATCGCCGAGGCCGCGCGCGCCAACCTCGCGCTGCTCGACTCGCTCGGAGGGGCGTGATGGGCGCCGTCGCGGAGGGCAGCCCCTCGATCAGGGCGCAGGCGAACCTCTCCGCGCTCGGGCTGCACGAGATGGCGGCGTCCCTGCCCGACTACGTGAGGATGGTCGCCGCGGGCGAGCGGGGCTTCGCCTCCGCCCTCGAGGAGATGACGCGCGTCGAGGTCGCCGCCCGGGAGGTCAGAATCACCAACCAGCGCATACGATCGTCGGGGTTCCCCTACGTCAAGGGGCTGGCGGACTTCGACTGGGACTTCCAGCCGTCGGTCCCGCGCGCCGAGATCGAGGAGCTCGCGACCCTCAGGTTCGTGGAGCGGGCCGAGAACGTCCTGTTCGTGGGGAGCCCCGGCGTGGGCAAGACGCACCTCGCCGTCGCGCTGGGCATCGAGGCGGTCAGGGCGGGGCGCGAGGTCAGGTTCGTGGACTGCGCCCGGCTCGTCGAGGACCTGGAGGACGCCTCGTCGCGCGGCATCCTCAAGAAGAGGCTCAAGTACTACGCCCACTCGAGGCTGCTGATCATCGACGAGCTCGGCTACCTCGACGTCGGCAGCGCGGGCGCGGACCTGCTGTTCCAGCTGATATCGACGCGCTACGAGCGGCGCTCGACGATCATCACCACCAACGTGGGGATCAGCGGCTGGGGCAGGGTGTTCGGGGACGACGTGGCGGCGAGCGCGATCGCGGACAGGGTGTGCCACCACTGCCACCTGGTCAAGATAACCGGCAGGTCCTACAGGCTGAAGGACCTGCCGAGGGACGGGCCCGTCAAGCCGTGACCGGAATCGGTGAAAATACGTTAGCGCAACCGGTGAAACCGCCTTTGCGCGAACGGCGCGCCTGTTTGGCGAAACTGGTGAAAAATAGATTGACGCTAACAGTGTCGACCGCGTCGCAGCCCAGGAAGTGCTTGCGCCCGTCGGCGCCCAGCCCGATCGCGGTCACGACGCCCTGCGAGACGACCGACGAGCCGACCCTGCAGCTCATGTAGGTGGCGTCGAGCCACAGGTAGCAGCACGGCGTGCCCGAGAGGTCGCGGCGGCGGAACTCCGCCACCTCGGCGTCGAGGTCGGAGCAGAGGCTCGAGACCTCCGAGCTCGACAGCGAGGATATGCCCAGCTTGGACGCCACGCGCTCGACCTTGCGGGTGGACACGCCGCACACGTACATCTCCTGCACGATGGCGGCCACCGAGGTGTCGACGCGCGACCATCGCGCGAGCATGCCCTCGGGGTAGTAGGTGCCGTGCCTGAGCTTGGGTATCTCGAGCTCCACGTCGCCCACGGCGGTCTTGAGCGACCTGGGGCGGTAGCCGTTGCGGCTGTTCTCCCTGCCGTCGCTGCGCTCGTTGCGGCTCGCGCCGCACATCTGCTGGGCCTCGGAGTCCATCAGTGCGTTCATCACGCCGCCCAGCACCCTGCACGCGAACTCGCGCGCGTCGCCGCACTCCTGCCAAAGCCTCGCCGCCTCGAGGGCCTCGTCGCGACCGAGGCGCAGTACACTCTCTTCTTGGGGCATCGCCTTTCCTTCCATTCGTCACCTTCATTACTCCAACGACGAATTCTAGGCGGTGTCCCCTCCCTTTCAAGAAAGGGCGGAGGCGGGGCATGCCCCGCCTCTTACACCACATCTCTGTGCGCTACCGTCGAAATGGCGATGAATACACGATTTTGATCTAACTGTTAGTCCTTATAATGGACATATGTTGCGTAACTTAAGCAAATACTGTCTTTTTATATGTTGCAAACAAAGTAGCAGTACTCATTTTTGCCATTTTTTGACCACGGCCTTTGTGACAGACGTGCTGGCGGGTTCGAATCCCATGCGCTGGGCATGAAAAAGGATAGGCCTCCATCGCTGGAGGCCTATCAAATCAGTGGTGGGCGATGAGGGATGTCCGCGTGCGGCTCCGCCGCCCGCATCCGCTTCGTCGCTTCGCTCCTCGCGTGCTGCGCTGGAAAACGCTTCGCGTTTCCTCAGCTCCGCACCCTTGCGGGTTCGAATCCCATGAAATGGGCCCAAACAAAAACGGTCCCCTTTCGAGGACCGTTTCCAATTCAATGGTGGGCGATGAGGGATTCGAACCCCCAGCCTTGTGCGTGTAAAGCACCTGCGCTAACCGTTGCGCCAATCGCCCGTGCGGAGAGAGTATAGCAAAACAATCGCCCCATTCACCTCATATCCATTAAAGGTAACCGGTGCGTGTCACAGCGGAGCTGATTCAGTTGAGATTGCCTGAACATTCCGCCCCTCTTTACGCCCTCGGGTATACTCAAAAGCTACTGATTCGATTTGATGCCCAGCAACAGCAGAGGGGATAGTATATGTGCGGTTTTGTCGGTTTTGTCGGTGGGACGGATAACCAATCCGAGGTGCTCACCAAGATGATGGACCGCATCGTCCATCGCGGTCCCGACATGGGCGGTCAGTTTATCGACGGCCGCGTTGCCCTCGGCTTCCGCCGCCTGTCGATCCTCGACCTGACCGAGGCTGGCGCCCAACCCATGGCCAACGAGGACGGTAGCGTCGTCATTGTCTTCAACGGCGAGATCTACAACTTCCAAGAACTCCGTTCCGAGCTCGAGGCCAAGGGCTACAAGTTCCACTGCGGCGCCGACACCGAGAGCCTCCTGCACGGCTACGAGGAGTGGGGCGAGGCCGTCCTCGATCGCCTGCGCGGTATGTACGCCTTCGTCATCTGGGACAAAAAGAAGAACAAGCTTTTTGGCGCCCGCGACATCTTCGGCATCAAGCCGCTTTACTACTATCCCATGGCCGATGCGGGCGACGGCGCTCCGGGCGTGCTCTTTGGTTCCGAGATCAAGAGCTTCCTGGACTACCCGCACTTCCACAAGGCGGTCAACAAAAAGGCTCTGCGTCCGTACATGACGCTGCAGTATTCGGCAACCGAGGAGACCTTCTTCGAGGGTGTCTACAAGCTGCCGCCGGCGCACTACTTTACCGTCGATATCCCGACCGGCAAGATGAACATCGAGCGCTACTGGGATTGCGATTACTCTGCCGTCGAGAAGCCGTTCGAAGAGTATGTCGATGAGCTGGACGAGGTCGTGCACGAGAGTGTCGAGGCCCATCGTATCGCCGACGTCAAGGTCGCGTCGTTCCTCTCCGGTGGCGTCGACTCCAGCTACATCGCCGCTTGCCTCATGCCCGACAAGACCTTCTCGGTGGGCTTTGACTACAAGAACTTCAACGAGACCAACTACGCCAAGGAACTTTCCGATAAGCTTGGCGTCGAGAACGTTCGCAAGATGATTACCGCCGACGAGTTCTTCGGTGCGCTCGAGGACATCCAGTATCACATGGACGAGCCACAGTCCAACCTGTCTTCTGTGCCGCTGTGGTTCTTGGCCGAGATGGCCCGCAAGGACGTCACCGTCGTGCTTTCGGGCGAAGGCGCCGACGAACTCTTTGGCGGCTACGCCTACTACGAGGACACGGTCCCGGTCCGCAAGTACAAAAAGATGGTGCCGCTGCCCATCCGTCGCGCGCTCGGTAACCTGGCGCTGCATATGCCGTACTTCAAGGGCCATAACTTCCTGGTCAAGGGTGCCGAGATCCCCGAGAAGTCGTTCCTGGGACAGGCTCTGGTATGGCCGGAGCGCGAGGTCGACGGCGTGCTCAAGCCCGAGTACAACACCGGCGACGGCGCCTTCGAGCTCGCTGCACCCATCTACGCACGCGTGAAGGGTCAGCCCGAACTGGTCAAGAAGCAGTACCTGGACATGAACATGTGGCTCCCGGGCGACATTCTGCTCAAGGCCGACAAGATGTGCATGGCGCACTCGCTGGAGCTGCGCGTGCCCTTCCTGGACCGCAAAGTCATGGAGTTCGCCGAGCACATTCCCGACCGCTACCGCATCAACGAGAACGGCAACAAACAGGTACTCCGCCACGCTGCCAACAAGTCGCTGCCCGATGAGTGGGCCACCCGTCCCAAGGTGGGCTTCCCAGTGCCGATTGTCTACTGGCTGCGCGAGCAAAAGTGGTACGACTATGTCAAGGAGTACTTCACCGCGCCGTGGGCAAGCGAGTTCTTCGATACCGACGAGCTCATGCACCTGCTCGATCTGCACTTTGCGGGCAAGGGCGATTTCCAGCGCAAGATCTATACGCCGCTCGTGTTCCTGGTGTGGTACAAGCGCTTCTTTATCGACGAGGACCAGCCTTCTGTTCAGGCTGCCTAGTCTCGGCCTACGAATGCCTGCGCGTAACGGCTCCTCCGGGAGCCGTTTTTGCGCGAGCACGTTTCAGTTACTATGAAAACCGTCCCTGCCAAATGGCTGAGAAAGGTGAAAGATGCACCATTCGGATTCCGCGACCGTGACCACGGTCGATACGCTTGCCAAGCTTCTCGATGTGTGCGGCGAGCTGCGCGCATCAGAGCAGGTTGACGAGCGTGCCGTGACCGGCTGCTCGTTTGATTCGCGCGCGGTCTCGGCAGGTGACGTGTTCTTCTGCAAAGGTGCTGCCTTTAAGCCCGCGTTTTTGAGCATGGCGCTCGATGCGGGCGCCGTCGCATTTGTGTGCGAGGAGTCGCTGGTCGAGTCTCTGGAGCCGCTGGCGCAGGAGAGCGGTGCTGCGATGCTGGTTGTTGATAGTGTTCGCACGGCCATGGCCCTGTTGCCGCCGGAGGTCTACGACCGTCCTGACCACGACGTCAAGATCGTGGGCATCACCGGCACTAAGGGAAAGACCACGGCCGCTTTTATGCTCCAGTCCATCATCAAGGCGGCGGGCGAGTCCTGCGGCATGATCGGCTCGGTGAGTACCGACGATGGTATCGAGTGCTATGAGAGCACCAATACTACGCCCGAGGCCCCCGAGATCTGGCGCCATATCGCCAACTGCCGCACGTCCGGTCGCCAGTCCATGGTCATGGAGGTTTCGAGCCAGGCGCTCAAGTACCAACGCGTCGAGAATCTGCCGTTTGACGTGGCGTGCTTCCTCAACATCGGCCGCGACCACATCTCGCCGATCGAACACCCCACGTTTGAGGATTATTTTGAGAGCAAGCTCAGGATTTTTGACCAGGCAAAGACCGCCGTGGTGAATCTGGGCACCGAAGAGGTCGACCGTGTGCTGGAGGCAGCGTCGACGGCCGAGCGCTTGGTGACCGTTGGCGTCGAGCATCCCGAGGCGAGCCTGTGGGCGAGCGACGTACGCATGGTCGGCTTTAGCATCGAGTTCAACTTGCATGGCCTGTGTGCCGACGAGTCCGAGGCGGGGGAGAAGGTCCTGCTGGGTATCGCGGGAGACTTTAACGTGGAGAACGCGCTGGTCGCTATCGCCGCTGCGCGCGAGATCAGCATCGGTATCGAGGCTATCAAGAAGGGCCTCTCCAAACTGCGTGTGCCGGGCCGTATGGAGGTCGTGGAGTCGAAGGACGGCCGCGTGATCTGCGTCGTTGACTATGCGCACAACCAGCTTTCGTTCCGTTCGCTTTTCTCGTCGGTCAAGCGCGCGTTTCCCGCCAGCCCCGTCATTGCGCTGTTTGGCGCCGCCGGCGGCAAGGCTCAGGAGCGCCGCGAGCAATTGCCACGCGAGGCCGCACCGTATTCCGACCTGATGATCTTTACGAACGAGGATCCAGCTCACGAGGACCCGATGAAGGTCTGTCGCGAGCTTGCCGAACATGTTCCCGACGATACGCCGAACAAGATCATCCTCAATCGCGAAGCCGCTGTGCATGCGGCGTTCAAGGCGGCGCGCGAGGAGTATGTCAACCCCGATGCTCCCACCATTGTCTTGCTGCTGGCAAAGGGTGACGAGGAGCTCATGCACGTGGGCGACGAATTCGTGCCCATCGAGAGCGACCTTTCGCTGGCCAATCGCCTGATCGATGTTACCCAGTTTGACTAATGAACCATGATGGCGGCGGCGCCCTGAGTACGCTGTCGCCATAAGCGTGTTCCCTCAATCAAAACATGCCGTCCAAGTCCAAACCCTTCTACGTAAACGGAGTAACCATGTCCCACAATACCCTGCCGACCGTTGCCGAGCTTTCGGGCGAGATGCGCGAGCGCTTGGCCAAGGTCAAGTACGTCTTTACCGACCTGGATGCCACGATGCTCGCACCCGGCTCGTGCGTGCTGCGCGACAACGACGGCAACCCCTCGACCAAACTCGTCGAGGCCGTCGTGGCGCTCGCTCGCGCTGGTATTCAGGTGGTTCCCACCTCGGGCCGCAACCGTACCATGATCCACGAGGACGCGCGCGTGCTCGGCCTCAACTCCTACATTGGTGAGATGGGCGGCCTGGTCATGTACGACCTCAAAGCCAACGATTGGGAGTATCTGACCGGCGACATGCCTTACGACCCCGCCTGTGGCCTTACTCCGCACCAGGTGATCGAGCAGACCGGCGTGTGCGAGAAGATCCTTGCCCGCTGGCCGCACAAGATCGAGTATCACAACGACATGTCGACCGGCTACAAATACCGTGAGGTCACCGTCGGCATGCGCGGCGATGTGCCCGACGATGAGGTTCAGGCCATCCTGGACGAGGCCGGCTGCGGTCTGATCTGGGCTTGCAACGGCCATCTGACTCACCTGTCCAAGCCGACGACGCTCGAGCTCGATCGCGTCGAGGACGGCCGCGCATTCAACATCAATCCCGCGGGCCTCAACAAAGGCGTCGCCATTGCGCGCTTCTGCGAGCACCTGGGGATCGAGCGCGAGGAGACGTTGGCGCTCGGCGACTCCGAGTCCGACTTCTACATGGCCGATCACGTGGGCACGTTCTGTCTGGTCGAGAATGGCCTGACGAGCGCCGGCGCGCCCGAGTTCCTGGCTGCTTGCGAGAACGCTTTCGTTACGCGCGGCAAAATTGTCGATGGTTGGGCGGCGACGGCAGAGCTGCTGGTCGCGGCGCGTTCGTAGCGCGGCGTCGCCGCACTTGGACATGTCTTTTCGAGAGAGACTGGTGAGGTAATGTCCGATATCGAGAATCCGGCAGGCGACACGCGCCCGATTGGCGTGTTCGATTCTGGTTTGGGCGGTCTGACGGTTGCGCGCGCCATCGCGACGGCGCTGCCGCACGAGTCCGTCTACTACTTTGGCGACACCAAACGCTGCCCCTACGGCACGCGCACCGAGGATGAGGTGCGCTCGTTTGCGTTGCAGGCGGGTCGTTGGCTTTCGAAGCACGACGTCAAGATTATGGTCATCGCCTGCAACACGGCGACCGCTGCGGCCTTGCGTCTGGCCCAGCAGGTGCTCGACGTTCCCGTGATCGGTGTGATCGCGCCGGGTGCCCGTGCGGCAATCAACAGCACGCGTACGCGTCGCGTGGGCGTGCTCGCCACCAACCTCACCATTCGCTCGGGCGCCTACACGCGCGCCATTCAGGATCTAGATGCCGGCGTCGATGTATACGGCTGTCCTGCCTCGAGCTTTGTCGAGGTTGTCGAACACGAGCTCGCCTCGGGTGCACATCTGCAGGAACAGTGGCTTGAGAACGAGGACATCTTCGATACGCCTGCCGTGCGTGCGCTGGTGGGTGCCACGGTTGAGCCGCTGCGCGACCACGGTATCGATACCGTGGTGCTCGGCTGTACGCATTTTCCGCTGTTGGTGGGACCTATCCGGCATGCGCTGGGGCCTGGGGTGCGCGTCGTGAGTTCCGCCGAGGAGACCACGCGCGAGCTGACCGATATCCTCACGCGCCGCGAGCAGCTGGCGGGCGACGCCGCCGAGCCGCAGCATCGTTTTGCCACGACGGCCGATAACATTGCCGAGTTTGCGGTGGCGGGCAGCTTTATCTTTGGTCAGCCGCTCAAGAGCATCGAACATATCGATATCGATGAGCTGAAATAGATGTGAGGCAGCCGCCAAAGCCTTCGCCACATATTTTGCCGAAAGGATATTTCTATGGAGTACATGCAGGTCAACCGCGCCAACGGTCGCGCCGCCAACGAGTTGCGCCCCGTTAAGCTCGCCCGTGGCGTCATGAAGCACGCCCACGGCTCGTGTTTGGCCGAGTTCGGCGACACGCGCGTGCTGTGCGCCGCCACTATCGAGGAGGGCGTGCCGGGCTGGCGAAAAGGAGCTAAGGCCGGCTGGGTGACCGCGGAATACGCCATGCTGCCGGCGTCGACCGGCAAGCGCTGCAAGCGCGAGCACGCCAACCGCAAGGGTCGCTCCATGGAGATCGAGCGCCTCATTGGCCGCAGCCTGCGTACCGTCGTCAACATGAAGGCGCTCGGCGAGTACACCGTCACCGTTGACTGCGATGTGATTCAGGCCGATGGCGGCACGCGTACAGCGAGCATCACCGGCGCCTGGGTGGCGCTGCACGACGCCCTCGCCATGTGGGTCGAGGCGGGCAAGATCGAGCGCATCCCGCTTATCGGCCAGGTGGCTGCCATCTCCATGGGCGTTGTCGACGGCAATACACTGCTTGACCTCGATTATTCCGAGGACAGCCATGCCGAGGTCGACATGAACCTCGTCGCCACCGACACCGGTGAGATGATCGAGCTCCAGGGCACCGGCGAGCAGGCGCCCTTTGACCGCAAGCGCCTCAACGCCCTGCTCGACCTGGGCGACAAGGGTATCGCCGAGCTCATCGAGCTTCAGCGCCAAGCCATCGCCTAACCTGCCAAAAAGGGACAGGTTTATTTTGGTAGGTTTTATCTGCTGAAATGCTGCGTTGAAAGGTCCGATCGCCTGAGAGGGGAGGGGTCAAGTGCCCAAACGCCCCTCACGCGGCTTGCTATAGAGACAAGGAGGCCAGTCATGGCACTTGAGAAGATTGACATCGACACCCTCGACCCGGCGGCGACCATCGTCGTGGCAACGGGCAACGCCCATAAGCTCACCGAGATCGAGGCCATTTTGGGCAAGGTCATGCCCGAGGTGCGCTTTGTGGCGCTCGGCCAGCTGGGTGATTTTGAGGATCCCGAGGAAAACGGCACGACGTTTTTGGAGAACGCCATCATCAAGGCCCAAGCCGCGGTCGAAGAGACGGGGCTCATGGCCATTGCCGACGATTCGGGCTTGGTCGTTGATGCCCTGGACGGCGAGCCGGGCGTGTATAGCGCGCGCTATGCGGGCGTGCACGGCGACGATGCCGCCAACAACGCCAAGCTGCTCGTTAACCTGGAAGGCGTGGCCGACGAGGATCGCACCGCGCGCTTTATGAGCGTCGTTGCGCTCATCGACACGGACGGTTTGGTCACCTATGGTGAGGGCGCCTGCGAGGGCACTATCGCACACGAGGGCCGCGGCGATCACGGCTTTGGCTACGACCCGCTGTTCCTGCCGGTCGACACGCCGGGCAAGACCATGGCCGAGCTGACGGCGGACGAGAAGAACGCCATCAGCCATCGTTTCCACGCGCTCGAGCACCTATCCGCCAAACTGACGGGCGAGGAGTAGGCCGTGCGTGCGGTGGTGCAGCGCGTACTCAACGCCGGCGTGACGGTCGACGGCGAGTGCGTGGGCCGCATTGGACGCGGCTACCTGGTGCTGCTGGGTGTGGGCCATGGCGATACGCGTGCCGAGGCCGACAAGCTGTGGGGCAAGCTCCGGGGCTTGCGCATTAACGAGGACGAGAACGGCAAGACCAACCTGGCACTTGCCGATGTCGACGGCGAGGTTCTCGTGGTGTCGCAGTTCACGCTGTTCGCCGATTGCCGTCACGGCCGCCGTCCATCGTTTACGGATGCTGGCGCCCCCGATGTCGCCAACGAGCTCTACGAGTACTTCCTGACGCTCGTTCGCCAAGATGTCGAACACGTGGCGCACGGCATTTTTGGCGCCGATATGAAAGTCGACTTGGTCAACGACGGCCCATTCACCATCGTCTTGGACACCGACAACCTTTAGGTTACGCGGTTTTACCAAACCGCGTAACAACTGGTCATGCGAGATTGTCGTCTGGTACGTATTCGAGACCGGGCTTTTTTAGCTACTTGCGTATGGCCACGGCAGGGTGCTATAGTATTAGAGTTTTGTCTATCTTAGGGGTATTATCCCCTTTTTGAATTGCACCTTCTGGAGGCCCTGTTCATGGAAGAGATGGAAGTCAATCACGTCGACGACATCCACGAGAAGCTGACCGATATGGTGGGCGATCGCGTTAAGGTGAAGGCCAACATGGGCCGCACCCGCGTCGTCGAGCGCATGGGCACCATCAAGAGCGTCCATCCGGCAGTCTTTATCGTCGAGGTCGACGAGCGCCGTGGCCGCAAGTCGCGTCAGTCCTACCAGTATATTGATGTTCTCACCGGCCAGGTCGAGCTGTTCGACCCCGAGAGCGGCGAGCACATTTTTACCCCGCTCGGCAATCAGCTCGAGGAGCACTAGCGGTGACCGATTGGTCCCTGACCCTTTCCGCGCCGGCAAAGATCAACCTCTATCTGGGGGTTCATACCGAGCGCGACGACCGCGGCTACCATAAGGTCGATTCCCTGATGGCAGCCGTCGGTCTTGCCGATATCGTGACAGTCGCTCCGGCGCAGGAGCTGACCGTCCAGACGATTCCGGCATCCGACTTTCCCATGCAAAAGAATACGGCGTATCGTGCGGCCGCTGCTATGGCCGAGCATTATGGTCGCGAAGCCAATGTCTGCATCACGATCGAGAAGCGCATCCCGTTGTGTGCCGGCCTGGGAGGTCCTTCGACGGATGCCGCGGCGGTCATTGTCGCCTTGGCAGAGAGTTGGGGTATCGACCGTGCCGATCCCGCGCTGGACAACATCGCGCGCGGCATTGGCGCCGACGTTCCCTTCTTTTTGCATGCCAGCCCTGCATTTTACGTGGGTGGGGGAGACGTGCTGGCAACCGAGTACCCCGCACTACCCGCGACACCCGTCGTGCTGGTCAAGCCGCGCGAGGCAAGCGTTTCAACAATTGAAGCC
>CABRFW010000027.1 GCA_902470265.1 uncultured Collinsella sp. | reverse complement strand
ATCCCTTTGACATCTGCAAACCCTCATTTAAGTCTGTCCCCAATGAGTGCAAAAAGGCGCCCTCCGTAGGGGAGGGCGCCTTTGGTAAGTTCTATATGAACGCGAGGTCTTTGACCCGGAGAGTCCGAGGTACTTGTTGGTAAGACCTTATTTACGAGCGCGCAACCTTGCCGGACTTGAGGCAGGTGGAGCAAACGTTCATCTTGCGACGGTGACCATCGACGACGACGTAAACGCGCTGGATGTTGGGGCGGAACTTACGGTTGGTGACGCGGTGAGAGTGGCTGATGGAGCGACCGGCAACGGGGTGCTTACCGCAAACTTCGCAAACTTTGGACATAACTGACCCTCCTTGGGCGACAAACGAACATGTCGCGTTAACAAACAAGCCTGAACTATAGCACAGAAGTCGCTCCCTGTGCGCAATCTACACAGAGATATTCCTCTTTTGGCGATAGTGCTCACGCCACGGCCCTGGACGTAGATCCGATTTGCGTGCAGCAGAGGGGATTATGCCAGCTCGTGCGTGCGTTTTCAAGCTCGTCCCACAAATATATATAGGTTTATGGAGCATTGGGCTCCGTTTACGGATTGCTCTGTATTTATGCTCGCAATTAAGCTCGAGGTTGGCTACACTATCCCAAGACCATTAAAGGGGTACGAGATACCCACATGGAATTACATAGCTGCCCAAAGTGCAGCCCTTCCTGTGGGTGTCTGGTCCGCTTTAAGCGGTCGGGCATCTATTTTTTTGACTGTGTCAGCAGTCAAGACATGTGAGGAAGGAGATCGATGGGCACGACTTCCCCCAAGGCGGTCATCATGGACGAGACCGCCGTCAATCGAGCGATGACCCGCATCGCGCACGAGATTCTCGAGCGCAACGAGGGCTGTGAAGACCTCGCTCTGGTCGGCATCGTCACGCGCGGCGACCTTCTGGCAAAGAAGCTCGCCGAGGAGATCAAGGAGATCGAGGGCGTCGACGTTCCGCTCGGCAGCCTCGACATCAGCTTCTACCGCGATGACTATGCGACCAATTTCGCTCCCGCGATCCACGCCACCAACATTCCCTTTAGCGTCGACGGCAAGCGCGTCGTGCTGGTGGACGACATCCTGTATACGGGCCGTACCATTCGCGCCGCTCTCGACGCCGTCATGGACCTGGGCCGTCCGAACCGCATTGAGCTGGCTGTCCTCGTTGACCGCGGCCACCGCGAGCTCCCCATCTCGCCGGACTTTGTCGGCAAGAACGTTCCCTCGTCGCATGAGGAGAACGTGCACCTATATATGAAGGAAGTCGACGGCCACACCGCCGTCGAGATTAACGACGTCGCGCCGGGTTCCCACGTGGGCTCCGCGCCGCTGGGAGGTGAGTAGTACCGTGGCGTTCAACCATAAGCACCTGATCGACATTACCGAGTACTCCGAAGAGGACATCAAGCTCATCCTCGAGACCGCCAAGGCGTTCTCCGAGGTCAACGAGCGTGCGATCAAGAAGGTCCCCACGCTCAAGGGTAAGACCATCGTCAACATGTTCAACGAGCCCTCGACGCGCACCCGTAGCTCCTTCGAGCTCGCCGAGAAGCGTCTTTCGGCCGACAGCCTCAACTTTGGCGGCTCCTCGACCTCCACGGTCAAGGGCGAGAGCCTCGTCGACACCGTCGAGACCCTCAACGCCTATAAGATCGACTGCATCGTCGTGCGCGATAAGCACGCCGGTGCTCCCTACATCGTCACGCAGAACTCGCCCGCGAGCGTCATCTGCGCCGGTGACGGCAAGCACAACCATCCCACGCAGGCCCTGCTCGACCTGTACACCATCTGGGAGCACAAGTGTGACTTCCACGGTCTGAAGGTCGCCGTCGTCGGCGATATCGCGCACTCCCGCGTCTGCGGCTCGCTGATCCCCGCTCTTAAGATCATGGGCTGCGAGACCTATGCCGTCGCCCCCGGCACGCTGTTGCCTCCGGCACCCGAGGTCCTGGGCTGCGACCACGTGACGAGTGATCTCGATTCCGTCCTGCCCGAGCTGGACGTCGTCTACATGCTGCGCGTGCAGCAGGAGCGCCTCGAGGGCGCACCGTTCCCGACCATTCGTGAGTACCACAGGCTCTTCGGCCTGACCAAGGACCGCGAGAAGCTCATGAAGCCCGATGCGATCATCTGCCACCCGGGCCCCATCAACCGCGGCGTCGAGTTCGACTCCTATATGGCCGACCACCCGCAACGCTCCGTCATCCTGGAGCAGGTCTACGCCGGTATCTGCGTGCGTATGGCTATCCTGTATCTGCTGCTTGGAGGTGCCGATAATGGCCTTGCTTCTTAAGAATGCCCACGTCGTCGACCCGTCCGTCGAGCTTGACGGTGTCGTTGACGTCCTGATTGACGGCGACAAGATCGCCGAGGTCGGCGAGAATCTCGCCGTCGAGGGAGCCGAGGTCCGCGACCTTTCCGGCAAGTACCTCGTCCCCGGCCTGGTGGATATGCACGTTCACCTTCGCGAGCCCGGCTACGAGGTCAAAGAGGACATCGAGAGCGGCACCCGCGCAGCTGCCAAGGGCGGCTTTACCGGCGTGTGCTCCATGCCCAACACCGATCCCGTCACCGATAACGGTACCGTCGTGGAGTTCGTAAAGTCCCGTGCTGCCGAGGTCGGTCACTGCCGCGTCTATCCGTCGGGCGCCATGACCCGCGGTCTTAAGGGCGAGGCCATGTCCGAGATGGGCGATATGGTCGCCCACGGCGCCGTCGCCTTCACCGACGACGGTCGCGGCGTGCAGGGCGCGGGCATGCTCCGTCGTTGCATGGACTACGGCAAGATGTTCGGCAAGGTCTTTATGAGCCACTGCCAGGACGAGGACTTGGTCGGCCACGGCCAGATCAACGAGGGCAAGGTCTCGACCCGTCTGGCTCTCGAGGGTTGGCCGGCTGCCGGCGAGGAGCTCCAGATCGCCCGCGACATCGAGATCGCCAAGCTGACCGGTGCCAAGCTGCACATCCAGCACATCTCCACCGCCCATGGCCTGGAGATCGTGCGTGCCGGCAAGGCCGCTGGCGTTCAGGTTACCTGCGAGGCCACCCCGCACCACATGTTCCTGACCGAGAACGATCTGGACGAGACCTACAACACCTCGCTCAAGGTCAACCCGCCGCTGCGTACCGAGGAGGATGCCGAGGCCATTCGTCAGGGCGTCATCGACGGCACCGTCGACGTTATCGTCACCGATCACGCTCCCCACACCCCGTGGGAGAAGGCCCGCGAGTTCGAGCTTGCGCCCTTTGGCATGATCGGCCTCGAGACCTCGCTGTCGCTCGTACTCACCGAGCTGGTCAACACGGGCAAGATGAGCATGGGCCGCATGGTCGAGCTCATGGCCATCAAGCCGCGTGAGATCCTGGGTCTCGACCAGGTTCAGGTCAAGGCGGGCTCCGTTGCCGACCTGACCGTGTTCGACCCCTCTGCCACCTGGACGGTTGGCGAGGACGGTTACGAGTCGCGCGCCGAGAACTCCGGTTTTGCCGGCCGCACGCTCACCGGTCGTGCCACCGATGTGTTTGTCGGCGGTAAGCAGACGCTTGCCGACGGCTGCATCTGCTAGCATAGCCTTATCGCTTTTGTGCGCGGCGCCCTTGCGGTGCCGCGCTTTCTATTCGTTTGGACCATGCAACCGCATGGGGGATTGGAGCGTCTATGCCCACACCTTCCACTGCACGCATGCACGACTTCGAGGTCGTCTCGAACCGGGAGATTGCCGACGGCATCTTCTCGCTCGTCATCTCGGCCCCCAAGCTTGCAAGTGCGCTCAAGCCCGGTCAGTTTGTGAACATCGCCGTACCCGGTGATGCGTCCTCGCTGCTTCGCGTGCCCCTGAGCTACTACCGCGCCGACGCCGAGGCCGGCACCGTCGAGCTGTGGTACGCCGTCGTGGGCGACGATACCCGTCGTTTGTCCCAGATGGGCCCTGGCTCCACCTCTAACCTGCTGGGCCCCGGTGGCCGTGGCTGGATGGTACCCGAGGGCACCAGGAAGGCCCTGCTCGTCGCCGGTGGCATCGGTGTTCCGCCCGTGCTGTGCCTTGCCGACAAGCTTTCCGAGCAGGGTGTGGCCGTCGACGTGTGCCTGGGCTTTGGCACCGCGTCCAAGGCCGTGGGTGTCGATGAGTTCCGCGCGCTGGGCGCCACGGTCAACGTTTGCACCGATGATGGCACGCTGGGCACGCACGGTTTTTGCACCGACCCGGCAGCCGAGCTGCTCGGCGAGGGCGGCTACGACTACGTCGCCAGCTGCGGTCCCGCCGTCATGATGAAGAAAGTCGCCGCCGCTGCCGCCGAGGCCGGTGCGTACTGCGAGGTGTCGCTTGAGCGCATGATGAGCTGTGGCTTTGGCGCCTGCAACACCTGCAATGTCGAGACGGTCGACGGTATGAAGGGCGCTTGCATGTGCGGCCCCGTGTTCGATGCTTCCAAGGTGGTGGTCTTCTAGTGGGTACCGTGAACATGGCCGTCGATTTCGGCGGCGTCAAGATGCAAAACCCCATCAACACCGCAGCCGGTACCTTTGGCTACGGTTGGCAGTTCCAGAACTTCTTTGATGTTTCCCAACTGGGCGCCATCACCACCAAGGGTTGCGCAGCCGAGCCCTGGCCCGGTAACCCCGCGCCCCGCATGGCCGAGATCCCCGGCGGTATGATCAACTCCGTGGGCCTTCAGAACCCCGGCGTGGCCGCCTTTGCTCGCGAGTCCGGTCCGTGGCTCGAGCAGCTCTCCAAGGACGGCTGCCAGGTCATCTGTCAGGTTGCCGGCCACTCCGTTGACGAGTTTGTCCGCGCACTCGAGATGTATGTCGAGCTGTGCCCCTGGGCTGCCGGCTACGAGATCAACGTGAGCTGCCCCAATATCGCCGCCGGCGGTGCCGCCATGGGCTCCACGCCCGAGGGCGCCTCTTCCGTTATGGCTGCCTGCCGCAAGGTGACCGATAAGCCGCTGTTCGTAAAGATGGCTCCGGTCAACGTTGCCGAGATTGCCAAGGCCCTCGAGGCTGCCGGTGCCGACGGTCTTTCAGTCATCAACTCCATCCAGGGCATGGCCATCGACGTCCATACCCGCAAGTCCCGCGTGGCCAAGCCCAAGGGCGGCCTTTCGGGCCCGCTGTGCCACCACATCGCCGTGCGCATGGTCTGGGAGGTTGCCCAGGCCGTCGATATCCCCATCAACGGTGTCGGCGGTGTCATGACGGGCGAGGATGCGGCTGAGTTTATCCTGGCCGGTGCCACCTGCGTGTCGGTCGGCATGGCCAACTTCGTCGATCCGTGCGCTTCGCTCAAGATCGCGCATGAGCTCGAGGCCTGGGCCGAGTCCCAGGGCGTAAAGGACATCAACGAGCTGGTAGGTGCTTTCGAATGCTAGAGACCGATGCCCGCGACCGCGTAATCGTCGCCCTCGACTGCGATCGTGAACGTTCGCTCGAGCTCGCCCACGAGCTTTCGGGCCATGCCGCCTGGCTCAAGGTTGGCATGACGCTCTATTACGCTGAGGGCCCCGAGATCGTCAAGACCTTTAAGGACCTGGGCTTTAAGGTCTTCCTTGACCTTAAGTTCCATGATATTCCGCATCAGGTTCGCGGTGCCGCCCGTTCGGCCTCGCTTGCCGGTGCCGACCTGCTCTCGGTTCACGGCTTGGGTTCGGGCGCCATGCTCGCTGCCTGCCGCGAGGGTGCCGAGGAGGCGCGCGAGGACCGCGCCAAGCTCGTCGCCATCACCGTGCTCACGAGCATGAATCAGGATGCCTTGAGCGAGATCGGCGTCGAGTCGCCCGTGGCCGAGGAAGCCGCCCGCCTGGCAAAGCTCGCTCAGGCCAACGGCATCGATGGCATCGTGTGCTCGCCGATGGAGGCTCACGACATGCGTGAGCTGCTGGGCCCTGATGCCCTGATCGTGACTCCGGGTGTGCGTCCGGTGGGTGCCGCCTTAGGTGACCAGTCCCGCGTGGCGACGCCTTCCCAGGCTATCGAGCGTGGCGCAAGCCACATTGTGGTGGGCCGTCCCATCACCGGTGCCGACGATCCGGTTGCCGCCTTTGACGCCATCGTCGCTGAGCTGGTCGAAAACGTCGCGTAAAAGATTCCCCTAAGTCACCACTTTTGGGTTTCATTAGCACAAAATAGCCCCTGTGCCTGCGTAAACTTTCCCATCCTTTGTGTGGAATCGCAGGTCAGGGGCTTAACTTTGGGCGCAGTATATTGCACTTTTTGCGGGTATCGTCTAACCTATGGAGCCGCGATTGGGCATTTTGTACGTTCTACGTGCTAAAATGCCAATTATTGAATCAGATATAACCCAACTACTTGGAGGTACGAATGGCACTCCCTCAGCTTACCGATGAGCAGCGCAAGCAGGCTCTTGAGAAGGCTGCTGCCGCACGTCACGCCCGCGCTGAGCTTCGCGAGCAGATCAAGAAGGGCGAGAAGTCCCTTGAGTCCGTGCTCAACTCCGATGACCCCATCGCTTCCCGCATGAAGGTTTCCACCCTCATCGAGTCTCTCCCTGGTTATGGCAAGGCCAAGGCCGCCAAGATCATGGAGGAGCTCGGTATCTCCGCTACCCGTCGCGTCCAGGGCCTCGGCGTCCGTCAGCGCGAGCAGCTCCTCGAGCAGCTGACCAAATAAGTGAGCGCTCAGGATTCCAAGCTCTTTGTGATTTCTGGACCGTCAGGCGCAGGCAAGGGTACGCTCGTCACTCGTGTGCGCGAGCGCCGCTCGAACCTGGGCCTGACGGTTTCGGCTACCACGCGAGCACCACGCAAAGGTGAGGTCGACGGCGTCAACTACTTTTTTCTGACGCGCGAGGAGTTCGACCGCCGCGTGGCAAACGGCGAGTTTGTTGAGTGGGCCGAGGTCCACGGTAACTGCTACGGCACGTTGGTGAGCGAGGTCACATCCAAGCTCGCCTCGGGCGCGTCTCTGATTTTGGAGATCGATGTCCAGGGCGCCCTGCAGGTGAAGGAGCGTTTCCCCGAGGCCGTGCTGATCTTTATCAAGCCGCCTTCGCTTGAGGTGCTCCGCGAGCGTCTAGTCGGTCGCGGTACCGAGACGCCCGAGACGATTGAGCTGCGTATGGCAAACGCCGCCGATGAGCTTGCCCTTGCCGACCGCTACGACGACGTCGTGGTTAATGACGATCTCGACCGCGCGACCGATGAACTCGTTCGCGTTCTCGATATGCATGAAAGGATCTGAGGTCCGTGTCCGTTGTAAAGCCTTGCATTGACGATCTTCTGGAGAAGACCGATCACAACCGCTTCCTGCTCGCTTCGCTTGCCTCCAAGCGCGCCTGCGACATCAATAGCATGCTGCGTGGCCAGCACAACCGCGTGCTTGCCGTCCAGGATGTCGATGACATCACCATCGGGCTTTCCGGTGCCGATACCATCTCGATGGCTATGGACGAGATTGTCGACGGCGACATCTCTTACGACGAGGCCCGTTACGAGAAGGCGCTCGGCCACAAGGTTGCTGAAGCCTAAATGGCGGCTCGCGTCTGCCTGGTCCACTATCACGAGGTTGGACTGAAGGGTAAGAACCGCGCACATTTTGAGCATATCCTCATGGATAACATCAAGGCGGCCTTGGCCGCCTTTTCCGTGAATGCCGTGTCTCGAATTTCCGGTTATATCCTCGTGACCTTTAACGAGCATCAGGCCGATGAGGCGGCGCGTGTCATTCGCACCGTTCCCGGCGTTGCTCGTGTGTCTTTGGCGTATCACACTAACCGCGACCCGCAGGAGTACTGTGCCGCCGCCGTCAAGGCGCTGCGCGAGTTTGGTCCTTTCGATTCGTTTAAGGTGCACGCCAAGCGCTCCAATACCGACTATGAGCTCACCTCGATTGATATCAATCGTCAGGTGGGCGAGGTACTGTGCGAGGCCTTCCCCGATAAAAAGGTTCAAATGCACGACCCCGATGCGATGGTGCACGTACTGGTGGTCCAGGGTAGCGTCTACGTGTATGCGCGCTCCGAGCGTGGCGTGGGCGGTCTGCCGGTGGGTTCTGCCGGCAAGGTCGTGACGCTGTTGTCGTCGGGTATCGATTCTCCGGTGGCGACCTGGATGCTCGCGCGTCGCGGCGCGGTGTGCGTGCCGGTACATTTCTCCGGTCGTCCGCAGACGCCCGATACGAGCGAGTATTTGGTGCAGGACATCATCCGTGCGCTTGAGCCGGGTGTCCAGATCGGCCGCCTGTACGTGGTGCCGTTTGGCGACTGCCAGCGTGAGATTTCGGTCACCTGTCCCAGCAACCTGCGCGTGATTATGTATCGCCGCATTATGTATTCGGTTGCCGAGCGCATTGCACACATCGAGGGTGCCAAGGCTATCGTTACGGGCGAATCACTTGGGCAGGTTGCCTCCCAAACGCTTGAGAACATCATGGCCGTCAACGAGGCCGTGAAGATCCCCGTGTTCCGTCCTCTCATCGGTTCGGACAAGCAGGAGATCATCGCGCGCGCCGAGGAGATCGGCACGTTCGATATCTCGACTGAGGCCGCTCCCGACTGCTGCACGCTATTTATGCCGCGCCGTCCCGAGACGCACGCTAAACTCGATGCCGTGCATGAGGCCTGGGAGTTGTTCGATCACGAGGAGATGATCGAGCGCCTGCTCAAACAGACCGAGTACATCGACTTCGAGAGCAACACGTATAAGGCCCCCAAGACCTTAAAACGCAAACATTCGGAGCTTGCTCCGCGTGAGATTTACCAAGATCACGAGTAAATTTGTGCATAGACCGACGATGCGCCTGCATCGTCGGTCTTTTGCTATCTGGGCATTTTGCGGCTAAGTGTTCATTTGCTGACGTGTGCCTGAATAAATGGACAGATTTGTGCAAGGTTTTGGTCGGTTTTTGGTTTGACCGCTAAAACCGGTTTTGGAGCGTAGCTGTTGCGGAGTTCCTTTCCTGACACGATGGTGTTGGGAGGTTTTGCTATGGCGCAGCGCGAACAACACGAACGGGTCAAAAAGATGGACCGCTTGGCGGACAAGCTGTTCGGTCATAAGGCGGTGGTCGTGGCGATACTGGTCGTCATTGCGATGGCGAGCGGCTTGGCGATGGCGAACCTTGGCGACGGTGCCGGCGGCGTGTCGTTTGAGCGCACTGACGGTTCAGACTCGTTGGTGGAGCCGGGATCCGGCGATGCCTCGAGCGGAAAGACATCCGAAGGCTCTTCGTCTAAGGCGTCTGCCGCGGCAGAAGTCTATGTCGATGTTGATGGCGCTGTTGTGTCGCCCGGTGTATACAGGCTCAAAGACGGCGCGCGGGTGGCTCAGGCGATTGATGCCGCCGGCGGGCTGGCGCCTGAGGCAGACGTTACGGGGCTCAATCGGGCATCTAAGGTCGTCGATGGACAGAAGATTCACGTTCCAACGGTAGGGGAGCAGCAGACGTCCATTGCGGAAGCCGGTGTTGATGGTGGGGCTTTCGCATCATCGGGCGTGAGTGGCGCAACAGGCCTAGTAAATATCAATACGGCAAGCGCGGCAGAACTGCAGACGCTCTCGGGCATCGGTCCCTCCATGGCACAGTCGATTATCGATGAGCGGACAAAGAACGGTGCTTTTGCCTCGGTTGACGATCTGATGCGTGTATCGGGAATCGGCGAGAAGAAGCTTGCCAAAATCAAAGATTGCATCTGCGTATGAGTGCGACCGAGCGCGAGCATGTGATGCCTCCGCGGCCCCTGATGCCGTGGACGATGGCCCTGTGTGCCGGCATGTGCATGAGCTGCGCCTCGGTGCTCAACGTGGCCGCTGATGCGCTGCTGAGGGAGCAGGCGCCGGCGGTCGGGCTGCTATGGGCCATTCCCGTTGCGACGACGGTATTCGTTGTGCTGGCTCAATCTTGTGCGCGGCTTGCCCCTTTGAAGCGGTGGTTGTATGCCGCGTCCGTCGGTCTCGTGGCGGGAGCGGTCGTCTCGGCCTGGTGGGCTGTGGGTGCGCTCAGCGCCTCGAAGGCGCTCGGCGGTCGAGCGGCAAGCGGCCTCGAGTTTATCGTGCAGGGCGATCCATCCATAAACGACGACGTGTATTCCTATACCTGCGAGGCACGCGCGGACGGTAAGAACTTGGCAACGGTTCGCCTATCGTGCGACCGCGAGCTCAAGGTCGGGGCGTACGTGCGTGTTATCGGTCGCGTTTCACGTTTTGAGAACGATGCGTATGGACGATCGCGCGTGCTCCGAGGCGAGGTGCGCAAGGTTAAAGTCGTTCGGATTGTGTCGGCCGATGAGGGCTCTCCGGGACCGCTGCTTCGGCTGCGAAATGGGCTGCTTGCGTCCATCGCGCCTGCGACCGACCCGGCGCGTGCACTCATAGCCGGTGTCGTCTGCGGTCGTTCGGCCGAACTGCGCGCCCAGCCGGCGGGCGACTGGTTTTCGGTAACGGGAACGGCGCATCTTATCGCCGTCTCGGGCAGCCATTTGGCTATCGTGGGATTTGTAATCGAGGGTGTATTGCAAAAGACTCGCTGCTCACGTGGTGTTCAGCGGGCGATATTGGCGATGGCGCTTGTGGGCTACACTGCCTTTACGGGCGCGTCTCCCTCGGCCGTGCGCGCGTGCTGCATGGTGTTCGCGACGCTTGTCGTAAACGGCGCGGGGCGTCGCCGGCACGGCGCATCGGCACTCTTCGTAACCATGTCCATCTTTGTGCTACTGCGGCCGACGGTGCTGTTCGAGATGGGCTTTCAGCTCTCGTGTGCCAGCGTCTTAGCCATTCTGTGCTTTTGCCCCTATGCGACCTACGCTTTGGGTGAGCTGGGTGTGCCATCGGGCGTTGCCAACATACTTTCCGTCACGCTGTGCTCGCAACTGGCAACACTTCCCATTACCATTCCTGCCTTCGGTACGTTCTCGCTCATTGCTCCGCTGGCAAATGCAGTCATCGGTCCGGTGGTGAGCGTACTGCTTGCTGTGTCGATCGTGCTGGTTCCCTTTTCGCTCGTGGAACCGTTGCGGATTTGGGCGCTCGTTGTGCCCATGGTTGCCGCCCGTTGCGCACTGTTCTTCGAGCAACTGTTTGCCGCCGTGCCTGGTGTATCTGTGAGTGTGCCGCCCGATAGCATGTGGATTTACCTAGTGCCGTGTTTGCTGGCGGTTCTGTTGGTCTGGTGGCCGCGTCCCCGTGCACGTCCTATGGCGGTGGGGCTTTCATGCCTGGTGCTCTTGGCTGCGATTCCGTACGTCTACTGGGATCGATTCGCTCCGCCTTCGGTGACGGTGCTCGATGTGGGCCAGGCGGATGCGATTCTTATCCGCCAGGGCGACGCATTAGCACTCGTCGACTGCGGGCTCGATGAGCGCGTGGTAGCGGCGTTGGTTCGCAATAACGTGCACCATATCGATGCCGTCTTTGTGACGCATTGGGATGAGGATCACTGGGGTGGTCTACCTGCCGTGCTCGAACAGTTTTCGGTCGGAACGATTGCCGTGGCGGCGGATGCGTTGGAGGATGCTCCTGCCGAGGTATTGAATCGACCTGGCGTTGAGTATCGGCAGGTGCGCCGTGGGGATACGGTCGACATCGGCTCATTTTGTGCCCGCGTGATGTGGCCGTTCGAGTCCGTAGATGGCGAGGGAAATGAGGACTCGCTTGTCCTGCTACTCTCTTATGTTCAGGAAGGCAAGAGCCTGCGTATGCTCCTCACTGGTGATGCCGAGCTCGACCAAGAACGGGAATTCGTGCAGGAGGTGGGGGATATCGATGTCCTTAAACTTGGGCATCACGGCTCCAAGGTTTCAGTCGATGGTGAGTTGCTGGATGTCCTGAGACCCGAGCTTTCCCTCGCGAGCGCCGGCAAGGGGAATCGATACGGTCATCCGTCGGATGCCTGCATCGATGCCGTTCAGGAAGCGGGCGGTGCGTTCGCATGCACCATCGAACATGGTGATATCACCATCAGCCCGACCGCAAAGGGCTTTGCGATGCGATGCCAGCGACCGTGACGACGTCGATGGCGTGTGGTGGGCCCCTGGGCTAGAATGGCACGGAACGAATACGAAGGCCTGCGGGAGGGGAGCGTAATGTCCGAAACCGGTCTGCTGCCGGCATATCTGATCGTCGGTACCGACGGCGTCAAGCGCGATCACGCCGTCTCGCGTATGAAGGCGCGTCTGGAAAAGTCGGGAATGGTCGAGTTCAACCTCGACGAGCGCGACATGACCAAGGACCCCGATATCGAGTCCATTATCGGATCGCTTAACACCTTTCCGATGAGCAGCGAGTTTCGCTTGGTAATCCTTGATGGCTGCTCAAAGCTCGCTAAGGAGGTCTC
>CABRFW010000026.1 GCA_902470265.1 uncultured Collinsella sp. | reverse complement strand
TGGTGGACCACGCCCTGCACGTGGCGCGGTTCCGCGAGCGCCCTGGTCGCCTGGACTTTTGTGCGCCCGACGGCCCGGACGGCGGTGCGCTGCATCGCTGCATCCACGGTATTGCTAACCTGATCGAGGACCATGCCGTGACGGCGCACATCCCGGTGCGCTTTGCGGCGACCAAGCTGGTCGAGGGCGATGAGCTGGTAACCGAGGCGCTTCACCTGGATCGCAATGAGCTCGACGCTATCGAGCACATCATTACCCAGATGGAAGGCGAGGCCGGCACCGACCGCCTATCTGCGCTGGCCGATATGCGTTTTAGCTTTATCGGCGACGTGTGCGGGCGCTGCGTCGTCAAGCCGCACGAGAGCCGCGAGCACGTGCGCTCCGTCAAGATTGACCGCATCCTGACAGGTCGTTACACAGCCATTCCGGCGTTTCTGGTGATCATGGGCCTCGTCTTTTGGCTGACGTTTGGCGTGATCGGCGCGGCGTTGCAGGGACTCATGGAGGACGGTATCGCTGCCATCATCGCCTCGGCCGATGCGGGCCTCAAGGCGTTCGGTACTAACGACGTGGTGCGCTCGCTGGCTGTCGACGGCGTGCTTACGGGTGTGGGCAGCGTGCTGACCTTCCTGCCGATTATCGTCGTGCTCTTTTTGTTCCTCTCCATTCTGGAAGACTCCGGATACATGGCGCGCGTGGCCTTTGTCATGGATAAGGTGTTGCGTCGCTTTGGCTTGTCGGGCCGCAGCTTCGTGCCCATGCTCGTCGGTTTTGGCTGTACCGTGCCGGCTATCATGTCGACCCGTACGCTCCCATCCGAGCACGACCGCAAGATGACGGTCATGCTCACACCGTTTATGAGCTGTTCAGCCAAGTTGCCGGTTTACGGCTTGCTGTGCGGAGCATTCTTCCCGCAGGCGACGGTTCCCGCCATGGTCTCGCTCTATCTGATCGGTATCGTGGTCGGCTGCATCGCGGCTTTGGTGCTCAACCGCACGGCATTTAAGGGCGACCCGGTGCCGTTTATCATGGAGCTTCCCAATTACCGCCTGCCGAGCGTCAAGACGACGGTGATGCTGGCATGGGATAAGGCCAAGGACTTCATCACCAAGGCCTTTACCATTATCTTTGCCGCTACGGTGGTCATCTGGTTCCTTCAGACGTTCGACATCCGCTTTAACGTGGTCGCCGACCAGTCGCAAAGCCTGCTTGCCGGTCTGGGTAGCATCATCGCGCCGGTGTTGGCCCCGCTCGGCTTTGGCGACTGGCGCGCCTCGACGGCGCTCGTCACGGGGCTCATTGCCAAGGAGAGCGTCATCTCGACGCTCACGGTGCTTTTGGGCGCAACGTCGCCCGCGGCGCTGTCGACCATGTTTTCGCCGTTTACCGCCTACGTGTTCTTGGTCTTTACGTTGCTGTACCCGCCTTGTGTGGCGGCAATCGGCGCTGTCAAGAGCGAGTTGGGCGCGCGCTATGCCGTGGCCGTATTCGCGTTTCAGGTCGCCGTTGCCTGGATCGTGGCGTTTGTCGTGCATTCGGCGGGCATATTGCTGGGGTTGGCTTAGTTATTTATTGACGGCGTAACCTCTGTGTATCGAATTGTTTCGGTCCCGTGTCCGTTACTGACGGATGCGGGACCGTTGCTATATAATCGCCTCCGCTCAAAATGATTGGAGATGTTATATATGAGTCAGGCAAGGCAAGACGGCATCACGCTCAGGCAGTGGCTCCCACTCGTCGGTCTCACCTGCTGTGCGTTCGTGTTCAACACGTCGGAGTTTATGCCCATCGGCCTTTTGACTGATATCGCCGCGTCGTTCTCGCTCACCGAGGCCCAGGCGGGCATCATGATCTCGGTCTATGCCTGGGGCGTCATGCTGCTGTCGTTGCCACTCATGGTGTTCGCTTCGCGTTTCGAGTTCAAGCGGATGCTGCTGGGCGTGCTTGCCGTGTTCTCGCTGGGCCAGTTCCTGTCCGCCTTGGCGCCGACCTATCCCATCTTAGTCTGCGCGCGCCTGGTGGTTGCCTGCGCGCACGCCGTGTTCTGGTCGGTCGCCTCGATCATGGCGTCGCGCCTGGTTGACACACGCCACGGGGCGCTCGCTATCAGCATGATCGCCACGGGCTCGTCCATCGCGCAGATCTTTGGCCTGCCTCTCGGTCGCGCCATTGGCTTGGCCGTGGGCTGGCGCATGACGTTTGCCGTGGTCGGGGGCCTCTCAGCCATCGCGGTCGTCTACCAGGCAGCGGTGTTCCCGGCCATGCCGGCGGGTGAGCGCTTTACCGTCAAACAGCTGCCCGAGCTGCTCAAGAACCCGCTCCTCATCGCGCTCTACGCAGTCACGGTCTTCATGGCGACCGGCTATTACGCAAGCTACAGCTATATCGAGCCCTTCCTGGCGCAGGTCGCGCACGTCGATGCGGGCGCCATTACCATGACGCTGACGGCGTTTGGCTGCTCTGGTTTGCTCGGAAGCTGGCTGTTTGGCCGCCTGTTCGATGGGCATCGCTTCCCGTTCTTGGCTATCACGCTCTCCGGCGTGCCGGCGGCCCTGCTGCTCATGGGGCCGGCCGCATCTTCGCTCGTGACAGTGCTTGCCGTCTGCGCACTGTGGGGTTGCTGCGCCACGGCCTTTAACGTGGCGTTTCAGGCCGAGCTCATCAAGTGCACGTCGGCAGATTCGTCGGCCGTCGCCATGTCGATCTTCTCGGGCCTGTTTAACCTCGGTATCGGCACGGGCACCGCAATCGGCGGCGCCGTGGTTTCGGGTCCCGGTATCGCTTGGATCGGCTTTGTGGGCGGGGCGATTGCCGTCGTGGGCGTTATCCTCGCCATCACGGTGATGTTCCCAGCCATCCGCCGCGCCAAGCCCGTCGCCTAGCCACGTCCCCTCATCAGTTGCGGTGGAATAGTTCCTGTTTAAGGCCTCTGAAGGTCCAAACAGGAACTATTCCACCGCAACTTATTTTGGGGGAGGGGATACAAGCTGGGCATACAATGGATGTCGTTGTGTTGAGCTTACCGGGAGGTTGCTATGTGGGCATACGAGACGACGTTCTATCAGATCTATCCGCTGGGCTTTTGCGGAGCTCCGCGCGAAAACGCCGCCCCCGTTGCCGAGGATGAGCTCGCCCAGGCCGCCGATGTCGAACCCAACCCCGATGCTCCTATCATGAAGATTGCCCAATGGGCCGACTGCCTGCAAAAACTCGGCGTTGGCGCTGTGCTCATCAACCCGCCGCTCGAGTCCGATAGTCACGGCTACGACACGCGCAGCCTGCGCCATATAGACCGTCGCCTGGGCGGGGATGCCGACTTTGCCGCCGTATGCGACACGCTGCACGCCCATGGCATCCGCGTGGTGCTCGATGCCGTCTTCAACCACGTCGGTCGCGGCTTTTGGGCCTTCCGCGATGTGCAGGAGCGCAAGTGGGATTCGCCGTACAAGGATTGGTTTCACATCAGTTTTGACGGCGACTCCTGCTATGGCGACGGCTTTTGGTACGAGGGCTGGGAGGGTCATTTTGAGCTTGTGAAGCTCAACCTGCAAAATCCCGCTGTGGTCGATTACCTGCTCGAGTCTGTGCGCCGTTGGGCCGACGTCTTTGGCGTCGACGGCCTGCGCCTGGACGTCGCCTACATGCTCGACCGCGACTTTATGCGCCGCCTACACTCCTTTACCCGTGAGCTCAAGCCCGGCTTTGTGCTCATCGGCGAGACGCTCCACGGCGACTACAATCAGATCGTCAACGACGAGATGCTCGACTCGTGCACTAATTACGAGTGCTACAAGGGCCTGTATTCCAGCTTTAACTCGGTCAACATGTTCGAGATCGCCCATTCGCTGCACCGTCAGTTTGGCGGCGACCCTTGGTGCATCTACCGCGGCAAACATCTGCTTTCGTTTGTCGACAACCACGATGTGCCGCGCCTGGCAAGTATCCTCACCGACAAATCCTGCCTGCGTCCCGCCTATGGCATGCTCTTTGGCATGCCGGGCATCCCGTGCGTCTACTATGGCAGCGAGTGGGGAATTGCTGGCGAAAAGGGCGGCCCCGATGGCGACTGGGCGCTGCGACCTGCGCTCAATGAGCCTGCGCCCAACGAGCTGACGGCGTTCATCACGCAGCTTGCGCACCTTCGCTCGGCCGACGACGCGGCTGCCCGTGCTCTCAACTACGGTGCCTATCGCAACGTGGTGATCCAGAACAAGCAGCTGCTGTTCGAGCGCGCCTGCGACGACGCGGCGGTGCTCGTGGCGGTGAATGCCGTGGGTGAGCCTTACACCTTTGGCGCCGGCGAACTCAACGGCTCCTTCGTCGACCTGCTTGCCGACGATGCGCCCACGGTCGAGCTGACGGGTACCCTTGAGCTTGCACCCTACGAGGTGCGCTATCTGTTGAGAGCCTAGCCCATGGCCGTGTCTGACGAGGGCTATCAACATATTGAGCATGGGTTTGAGCCCGTGTTTGACGAGCACTCGCGCGTTTTGGTGCTCGGGTCGTTTCCCTCGGTGCTTTCGCGCGCCAATGCCTTTTATTACGGCAACCCTCAGAATCGCTTTTGGCGTGTGATGGCCACGTGCCTCGGTATGCCTGTGCCGCCCAACGAGGGCGATCCTTTGGCAAGCGGTGAGCCCGCGACGCTCGATGCCTCCATTGCCGCCAAGCGGGCCATGCTGCTGAACGGCGGCGTGGCCCTGTGGGATGTGGTCGAGAGCTGCGACATTAAGGGCTCGAGCGACGCGAGCATCCGCAACGTTGTGCCGGCACATATCGAGCGCATTACCGATGCCGCGCCGATTGAGGTCGTTGCCTGTAACGGCGGCACGGCAGGGCGACTCTACAAACGCTACTTGCAAGATCGGACGGGGCTGCCTGCCATCGTCCTGCCCTCGACAAGTCCCGCCAATGCCGCCTGGCGCCTGGAGCGTCTTGTCGAGCGTTGGCACGAAGCCGTTGACTGGGCTGTTATTTAATTTAGATTTTTGTTTGAGCGTGGGCGCCCAGACGTTTCAGAACGCCTCGCCAGATCGGCGCGGGCACGGCTGGCTCGGCGCAAACCATGCCGTCGGCGTCGACGTTGGCGGCATTGCCGCCGCCAAGTCGCTGTGCATGCTTGACGGAGCAGCCCATGCGCACAGCGCCCACGAGCTTGTCCATCGCTTCCGAAAACGGTCGGCGCAAGAGGCCCATGCGCGGGGAGCGACGAAGCGCTGCGATGCCGCTGCCGGCGCAGATGGCAACGCCGCCACACCACAATTGGTCATGGCGCTCACATGCCTTGTGCAGGCGAACGGCGGTCCCACGCGCCTGCTCAGTGCTCTCTTGTGCGGCTCGAATCGCGGCATAGACGCGCGTTCCCGTACCGCCAAAGCGCTCAAGCGCCTGCTCGATGGCTGTCAACGTCTCATCGTCAGCCACATCTTCAATGGCCAGCACGATGCCATCGGCAACGCTGCCGGCGTCATTTGCCTTCAAGTTGACCGGGCGGGGGAGTGCGGTGCCGGAAAGCTGTGCATAGGCGGCGATGGCATCCTGCAGGTCCCAGAGCAAAAACTCAAGATCGGCACTATTGGGAATGCTGATATACGCAATGGTTTGCAGCGTTTTTGGTACATCGCTGCGCGCGGTCGGCTCCATGCTGCCTCCTTTCCGGTTGGTTTCCGTTTAGGTTACACCGTCCGGCGGCGCCCCGCCGCGCTATCCTAGTGCAACCCTTACGAAAGGAACGCCATGCGACTGCCCATGAATACCTCGCTTGCCACGCTCAAGCCCTCCGGTATCCGCCGAATCAACGCGCTCGCCGCCCAGCACCCGGGGTGCATCGCGCTTGCGCTTGGCGAGCCCGATTTTCCCACGCCCGATGTGATTAGCGCCGAGGTGACCGCCGCACTGGACCGCGGTGACACGCACTATCCGCCCAACAACGGGCGCCCCGCCCTGCGTGAGGCGTTATCTGCCTACATGGGGGACGCGGGCCTTACGTTTTCCGCCGATGAGGTCATCCTGACCGACGGTGCGACCGAGGCACTGTCGGCAACATTCATGGCTATGCTCAACCCCGGCGACGAGGTCATCATCCCCACGCCTGCCTTTGGCCTGTACGAGAGCATCGTCGTGGCCAACCACGCCAAGGCGGTCTTTTTGGATACGGAGCCTGCGCAATTCCAGATTGACGAGGACGCACTTCGTGCTTGCGTGACGCCGGCGACCAAGGCCATCGTCATCTGCACGCCCAACAATCCTACGGGTTGCATCCTCAACGCGGCTTCGCTCGACGCCGTGGCGCGCGTGGCAGAGCAGGCGGGCATCTACGTGGTCTGCGACGACGTATACAACCGCCTGGTCTACGTGGACGGCTACGAGCGCTTTGCCCAGCGTCACCCGGAGCTGCGTGAACAGACGGTCATCATCGAGAGCTTCTCCAAGCCCTGGTCCATGACCGGCTGGCGCCTGGGCTGGCTCGCGGCAGCGGCACCCGTCATCGCCGAGATCGCCAAGGCTCACCAATACTTAGTATCGAGCGCCGTCTCCTTCGAGATGGACGCCGCAGCCCGAGCCCTGACCGTCGACCCAACCCCCATGCTCGAAGTCTACCGAGCCCGTCGCGAACGCGTACTCGCGGCCTTAGACGCCATGGGCCTCGACGTAGTAGAGCCCGCAGGAGCCTTCTACACTTTCCCGAGCATCAAAAAGTTCGGCCTAACCAGCGAAGACTTCTGCATCAAAGCCATCAAAGAGGCAAACGTAGCCCTAGTCCCTGGAAACTGCTTCGGCACCGAAGGCCACATCCGCCTAAGCTACTGCGTCTCCGACGAAAACCTGGACGAAGGCCTCCACCGCCTGTCCACCTTCGTCTCAACCCTATAGCCATCAGGGACGCAACACATCAGCCCACCGACATAAGGATTATGCGTGGGGGCGTCGCTCAACGGAAAACCGGGCTGCCCCAAAGTCACCGCAGGCCGCGCCGCCGAAGGCCGGGCGCAAGGTTTTCGTAGATTCCGCACGAGCCGGAAAGCACTTAATGTGCTTTCCGAGCGAGCCCAGGACCTGACCGAACGAAAAACTTACCCGCCTCGCCCGGTCAGGTCCGACGAGCAACGTTAACGAGCCGCCAAGATGGCGTCGATGAGCGTCAGTACGCCCCCGTCGTTGTTGCTCGGAATACGCCACTTGGCATGCGCGTTCATATGCTCCTCGGCATTGTCCACGATAAAGCTATGCCCGACGCGCTCCAGCATGGGGATGTCGTTGTAGGTATCGCCCACGGCGGCAGCATCGGCAATATCGATGCCCAGGTGCTCGCACAGGTGAGCGACGCCGGCGCCCTTGTCGACGCCCAGGTTCATAAAGTCGATCCACTCGCGCCCAGCGTTGGTGACGTAGAGTTTGTCCGAGAACTCGGGGCTATAGGTCTCGCGGAAAGCGGGCTCGGCGTCGTAGCCGGGGAAGAAGACCGAAATCTTGTTGGACTCGAAATCAATGCCCTCAAAGCTGTCTACGTAGTTGATTGTGTTGTAGTAGACGCTGATCTCGTCGTGGTATTGATGGTCGCGGGCAAGCACGTAGAACTCGTCGAAGCAGCACAGGACGGGGACAGCGCGAGGATCCTCCGAGGCACGGTTCAAGACCTGCTGATACAGCTCCACGTCAATATTGCTTTTATAGATATAGCTGCCGCGATAGATCACGCAAGCTCCGTTGTCGGGACAAAAGGCGAGGCGGTTCTTGATGCCCTCGAACATCTCCTCGAGCTTGGGGGCGGGACGTCCGCTGGCGGGGCAGAATACGATGCCGGCGTCGGCGAGCTTGTCCAGGCGCTCATCAAGACCCTGGGGCAGCACACGCTCGTCGGTCAGCAGCGTCTTGTCCATATCGACGGCGAGAATCTTAATGTTGCCGATGTTGGCGTCCGATTCGTAAGTTTGCATAAAAATGCGCCTTTCGTTTCGAGATTGTTTCAGACGTTATAACCATCAACTAGTAGTCGAGCGTATTTTCGCAGGAATGGTGCGTATTTGCACTGCAATTCACAAACTAATGAAAAAACTTTTCAGAAATTTGAATTTGTCGCTTGTGCTGCGGGCACTTTAGCGTAATATAGCGACCATCGAAAACGGAGACGGAAAAACAACCGCTTACCGAGGAAAAGGTACCGTTTACGATATTAGAATTGCGCCCGGCGATAGGTGAAAGGAGAGGCAGATGCAGTTCGTAAAGATCATCACCACTGCAGACAATGCCATCCGACGCCAGCGCGCAATTTCCCGACGACGATAACAATCGTCTCTGTCCGCATGGGGCGCAATGCCTCAACAGAGTCATTTTGAGGTCGTTGGGTTCTAAGCACGACATAGCCGCATGTTTCTAGGGCATGCCTGTGATGCATTCTGCTGAATAACCTGATATTGCACGGTTTTTGACCTCAAGGTGACTTGCAACTGACCGATGTTCTAACTAGCTACCAAGGGCGAAAGGAAACAGCCATGAGCAAGGAAAAAGTCGTTCTCGCATATTCCGGTGGTCTTGATACATCCGTATGTGTCAAGTGGCTCCAGGACGAGAAGAATCTCGATGTCGTTTGCGTCTGCGGCAACGTGGGCCAGGAAGAGACCGGACTGGATGCCAAGAAGCAGAAGGCGCTCGACCTGGGCGTTCTCGATTGCCAGGTGCTCGACCTGCGCGACGAGTTCTCCGATGAGTTCCTGACCAAAGCCATCGCCGCAAACTCCATGTACGAGAATAAGTATCCGCTGCTCTCCGCCCTGTCTCGCCCGCTGCTTGCCAAGAAGCTTGTTGAGGTCGCCCACGAGTTTGGCGCGACCTACGTCGCCCACGGCTGCACTGGCAAAGGTAACGATCAGGTCCGTTTTGAGGCCGCCGTCAAGGCCCTCGACCCCGAGCTCAAGGTTATCGCCCCGGTTCGCGAGTGGGACCTGAAGTGCCGTCCCGACGAGGTCGCCTATGCCCACGCCCACAACGTGCCGGTTCCCGAGGGTGCCAACGACAACCCCTACTCCATCGACGACAACCTGTGGGGTCGCGCCATCGAGTGCGGTCACCTGGAGGACCCTTGGAATGAGCCGCTCGATGACGCTTGGGTTATGACCAAGAACCCCGAGGACACGCCTGACACCCCGACCTATACCGAGATCGAGTTTGAGGCCGGCAAGCCTGTCGCCGTCGACGGCAAGAAGATGAAGCTCTCCGAGATCGTCATCGCCCTCAACAAGATTTCGGGCGACAACGGCTTTGGCCGTCTTGACCTGGTCGAGGATCGTCTGGTGGGCCTCAAGAGCCGCGAGTGCTATGAGGTTCCCGGCGCCCTGACGCTCATCACCGCCCACAAGGCGCTCGAGGACATCTGCGTCGAGGGCGACCTGCTCAAGACCAAGATCAAGCTCGAGCAGGATTGGGCCACCGCCGTGTACAACGGCCAGTGGTACAGCCCGCTCAAGAACGCGCTCGACGCCTTTATGGCCGATACCCAGAAGTTCGTGACCGGCACTGTCCGTCTGAAGTTCTTTAAGGGCAACTGCCATGTCGTCGGCCGCAAGAGTCCCTTCAGCCTCTACGACTACGGCCTGGCTACCTACGACCGCGACACCACGTTTGACGAGAAGGCCAGCGCCGGCTTTATCGAGATCGATACGCTGTCGCTCAAGACGTGGGCAAAGGTCCAGGGCCCCAGCTCTGCTGCTGCCCAGGCCTAGCGCCTCCTTCCCTTGGTATCCGCGCGGCCCATCCGCGTGATACATAACGGGCGCACGGGGTCCCTACCTTTCGTTATGCTTGCTGACACTTCTTAACATCGGTGGCCCCTACGTTCCGCCCGCATATATGATGCCGCGTCTGCGGCTGAGTCCGAGCCCCGCCGGGGTTGTCCGGCGGGGCTCCTTCTATCAATTTGGCGGCTCTGTGCCTATATATATGAGGAGTATCCATTATGTTCAATGCTATCGCGCATGCTTTGCTTGCCCTCGCGCCCGAGTTCGATGCTGTAAGGGTCGAGGACGTTCCTATGAGCCTGAAGGCCTGGATCGATGGTTCGCAGGGCAACATCCGGAGGGAGACGTTGGGCGCCAAGTGCATGGTGCGTCACTTCTTTGCAAATTAGCCACATGGCCCCGCGCGCGGCAGGGAGTGTGTAAAACTAGCGGTTGATAAATCGCTTTAGCGACAGGGCACATTGCTTTGGACGCTTGTTTTGGTATTTGGAGAAAGGAGACGGTTCCATGGCTCTTTGGGGCGGTCGTTTTGAGGCGGGCGTGGCCGAGGTCACGCAGGAGTTTGGCGCGTCGCTGCCGGTCGACAAACATCTCTATAAGCAGGATATCGCCGGCTCTAAGGCGCATGCCAAAATGCTGGCGGCCCAGGGCATCATCAGTGCCGAGGACGAGCAGGCGATTGCCAAGGGCCTGACCGGAATCGAACAGGATATCGATGCCGGCAACTTCACCTTCGATATCAACGATGAGGACATTCATATGTCCATCGAGAGCGAGTTGACGCGCCGCATCGGCGAGGCCGGTAAGCGCTTGCATACCGGCCGTTCGCGCAACGACCAGGTGGCGACCGATACGCGCCTGGGCGTCAAGGCGCTGGCCAAGGAGCTCATGGAGGCCAATCTTGAGCTGCGCCATGTGCTGGTGGATGCGGCTAAGAAGTACGACAAGGTGATTCTGCCGGGCTACACGCATATGCAGCACGCTCAGCCCGTGCTGCTCTCGCATCATCTGCTGGCGTATTCCTGGATGTTCGCGCGCGACTTTACGCGCCTGAAGGCCGCCTTTGATGCCGCCGACAACTGCCCGCTGGGTGCTGCCGCGCTTGCCGGTACGAGCTATCCGCTCGATCGCCAGATGACGGCTGCCGAACTTGGCTTTGCGGGCGTGATTCCCAACTCGCTCGATGCGGTTTCCGACCGTGATTTCCTGCTCGATCTGCATTACGCCGGATCCGTCATGGCGATGCACCTGTCGCGTCTTTCCGAGGAGATCGTGCTGTGGTCGAGCTCCGAATTTGGCTTTATCACGCTTTCAGACTCCTACTCCACCGGCTCGTCTATCATGCCGCAGAAGAAGAATCCCGACTTTGCCGAGCTTATTCGCGGCAAGAGCGGCCGTGTGTATGGCAACCTGGTGCAGCTGCTCGTGACCATGAAAGGCCTGCCGCTTGCTTATAACAAGGATTTGCAGGAGGACAAGGAGGGCGCGCTCGATACCGCCCATACGCTCATGCAGTGCCTGTCGGTTATGGCCGGTATGATTTCGACTTGGGCCGTCAACGAGGATGCCATGGCGCGCGAGTGCGGCGTGGGTCACCTTGCCGCCACCGATGTTGCCGATTACCTGGCTAAGCGTGGTCTGCCGTTCCGCGAGGCTCATGCCGTGGTGGGGCATCTGGTTCTGATGTGTGAGAAGCGCGGCTGCAATCTTGAGGACCTGCCGTTTGAGGTGTTCCATGAGGCAAGCCCGCTCTTTGAGCGCGACATTACCGAGGCGCTCGACATCCCGTCGATTGTCGCCGCGCGCACGACCGAGGGCGGCACCGCCCCTGCCGCCGTTGCCGTGCAGCTGCAGCGCGCCGAGGCACAGCTCGTGGCCGACGAGGGCGTGTTTGGATCGCTGACTAAGGTCGTCGAGATGGGCCACGGGGTAAAGTAGGGATTTGGCTGAAGCCGTTTTGGCCATTTATTGATAAATCGTTTTCACTTTACGGGCGCCTGCTGATGTGGGCGCCCGTATTTTGTTGCTATGGGGGAGGGGCTTGTCGAGAACTTCTGTAGGACCTTTGGGCAGGTTGTGAAGGGGTTACGTTCGCGGGCGGCAACCGACCGCCTGCTCTGTTCGATGCGGTTGATGGGCGGTCGGATGGTACTCTAATCGGGCTTCGAAACAGAAGTGACACATATGGAGCGCTTTAATAAATTGCAACGTTTCAATAAACAGCTTTTTGTTTAACTGCAGCTAAAACTCTGTTACGATGCAGTCCAGGCGGGTGCCGGAATGGGACTTGGGCACGCGCGAACCTACTTGAAAGGCTACTTTTATGGCTATCGAGAAGACCTTCATCATGATTAAGCCCGACGCCGTGCGCGACCGCAAGATCGGCGAGATCGTTGCTCGCATTGAGCGCAGCGGCCTTGTCATCGAGCGCATGGAGATGACCACGCTCGAGCGCGCTACCGTCGAGGAGCACTACGCCCATCTGGCCGACAAGCCCTTCTTTGGCGGTCTCTGCGACTTTATGACGAGCGGTCCGGTCGTCAAGATGGTCGTTTCCGGTCTCTCCGCTGTTGCTAAGATGCGCACCCTCATGGGCGCTACTAATCCGCTTGACGCTGCTCCTGGTACCATCCGCGGCGACTTCGCTGTCGATGTCAACGCCAACGTGATCCACGGCTCCGACTGCCTGGAGAACGCCGAGATCGAGATCAAGCGCTTCTTTGGCTAAACCAGCTTTGACTCCTTAAAGCTGTTAGCGTGTGGCTTGGGCGCCGCGGAACTCCATCTGCGGTGCCCTTTTATTCCAAAATC